>JAHEKD010000063.1:950-9060 GCA_024638545.1 Gammaproteobacteria bacterium | reverse complement strand
GATTTCAGCAGCTCGGTAATCCCGTATTGTTGGCGATACCTTTATTTGTGCTGGCTGGCACAATTATGAGTGAAAGTGGTATTGCGGCGAGTTTATTGCGATTTGTGAATACCTTTATTGGGCATATCCGTGGAGGACTTGGTGTAGTTGCATCAGTCAGCTGCGCAATTATCGGCGCTATTTCGGGTTCAGGCTTGACGGGTATTGCCGCCATCGGCCCCCTACTGATACCAGAAATGGAAAAACACGGTTATCCGCGCGAATATGCAACCGCCCTGATTGCTAATTCATCAATCCTGGGATTGTTGATTCCGCCGTCGGTAACCATGATTGTCTACGGCTGGGTCACAGACACATCGATACTGGCCTGTTTTCTGGCAACACTGGGACCTGGCCTGTTGATTATGTTCAATTTTTGTATCGTCAACTTATGGATGTCGCGTAAATTTAATTTGATACTGGATGAAAAACCGTCTCTCAAAGAATTAACCACAAACGCAACAAAACGCGGTTTCAACGCAACACCTGCCCTGTTAATGCCCGTCATCATTCTGGGTGGTATTTATGGTGGAATTGTCACCCCGACTGAAGCGGCTGCCATTGCCGTGATCTATGCAGTCCCGGTTGGATTTTTAATCTACAAGGGACTTCGCTGGGAAAATTTTTTACTTGCGGGTAAAGAAGCGGCAACGGCCGTCGGTGCAATCATGATGATGATTTTATTTTCCATGATTTTGTCGCAGATGTTTGTCTATGAGAGCATTCCGCAAAAGATTGTTACATCTATTTTTGAAATCACCGAAAACAAAATAGTTTTACTCATCCTGATCAATATTTTGCTCTTTCTTGTGGGCATGGTTGTCAATGATATTACCGCGATCATTTTGATTGCGCCGCTATTGTTGCCTCTAATGGAAGCAATCGGAGTGAGTCCTGTTCAGTTTGCGGCAATTATGGGCGTGAATACGGCGATGGGCGGCGTAACTCCACCTTACGCCTCGATTCTTTATTTAGGCGCACGAATTGGAAACGTTAAAGTTACCAGAGTAATTCCAATCGCGATGATTCTAATTTTAACGGGCTATTTACCAGTGGTGTTTCTCACCTCATTTTGGCCCAGTCTGTCACTTTATTTGCCCCAATATTTTGGTTACTAATATTTTTAACATCTTTGGAGACAATACAATGAGATATTTTAAAACATCCTTACTTGCAACAATAATTATCGGCTTATCCTCGATCGCACAGGCGGCCGAATTAAAAATGAGCCATGTCCGCCCACAAGGAACGACGATTGATGAGGAACTAAAAGTATTTGCACAGACTGTCAATGAATCGACTAATGGCAATATAACTATCGGTATTTTCGCCGCTTCAGCACTGGGTGACTACACCACGGTTCAGGAACGTATTTCGGTAGGTGCCATAGATATGGCCACACAGCCTGCCGCGACGGCAGCCGATCGAAAAATGCAGATCAGTTCTTTTCCGTATCTTGCCAGTAACTGGGAGCAGGCAAGCAAGCTATACGGCCCGGACGGGATCGTACGCAAAACTATGGAAGAGCTTTATGCTGAACAGGAAATAACCATGCTTGCGGCATATCCCGTGTATTTTGGCGGTATCGCACTTAACACAGAGGCTGTATCACCGGGAG
Organism: Gammaproteobacteria bacterium; assembly: GCA_024638545.1. Taxonomy (GTDB): domain Bacteria; phylum Pseudomonadota; class Gammaproteobacteria; order Arenicellales; family JAHEKD01; genus JAHEKD01. Next base: position 7,403 of record JAHEKD010000063.1, on the reverse strand, counting down.
ATCCTAGTGTTGAAAAAGGCATTAAAGTTCGCGTTCCTGGCATCAAGAGTTTTCAGCTGACAGGGGCTGCACTGGGTTATATTCCTTCTCCTATCCCATTTTCAGAGGCGTTCACTGCCGTACAAACAGGCGTGGTGGACGGTGTGATCGGCTCGGGCGCCGAAGGTTATTACGCATCGTTTCGCGATGTCACCAAGACCTATATCGCTGCCAACACGCACTTTGAAGTTTGGTACATGATTATTTCGAATGAATCATTAAGTGGTCTTGATGAAAATGATCAGCAAGCCCTTAAAGCAGCTGCTAAAGAATTTGAGGCAACACGCTGGACAGTGGCTGAGCAGGACCAGGAAAATAATGAACAGAAACTGGCGGATTTAGGTGCAACCATTGTCAAGCTGTCGGAAGATGAATTAACTGCGATGGCAGATAAAGTCAAGGCAGAAGTTTGGCCTGAAATACTGAATGATCTAGGTGAAGAGTGGGGTCAGGCTATCCTTGACCAAGCCTCACAGTAATGAGTAATAATGACTCGTATTAAATTTCAGGGCGGCCGGATATTCGGTCGTCCTTGATTTAGAGTCAGCCTCAACTCAATGAACAAATGGAATCAAAATGTCAAACAGCCTGTTATTTATACAGACTCGGGTTCAACTATTAAGTGCAACAGTCAAGGATTTATTTGAATTATAAAACACCTCATGAGGTGTTTTATAATTCAGACATTTTCTCGGCCGATGGTTCAATCGATCCTGAGTCAATTATATCTCATGTTCGTCAACCATAATGAGTGATCTGCTTTTAGGAAAAAATTGTCGAATCAGTCCCTTGATATTTTCATTTGTTCCCCGTTCCCAACCCCGGTATGAATGGGCAAAGTAGACGGCTGAATTAAGTTTCTCAGCGATTTGCCTATTTCAGTCATGATATTTGAATGACTGTGGTTCATTACATTAGTGCCACGTAAATAGGTTATTACGATACTATGTCATGTTAGAAATATTTACCACTTAAGTAGCATTTCGTATTAGAAGAGACTGTTTATTGACGGAAACTGGTTGCAATGCTAGTATGGTTTGCATTTGAGAGAGCCGCTACTGACCTAAGCAGGCGGTCTGTTGAGTGCCCGCATCTATCTACATTCGACGCCGTGGGCGCACAGCGCTTCCAAAAGTTTTTCTAGCGACGTTTCGGATGTCCCGACTAACCAAATGATTGTCGGTCTCCAAAACTGCATTTGAGCGAGAAAAACATGATTCATACCTATCTATTTATATGAGAAATCTATATTCATGAGTCATGGAAAATGTCTTGCCCGCCAAAAGGCGGGGACGGGAAATCACGAATACTCGCTTCCGTTTAGGAGCTCCTGAAGCTCACTCCAGACTATGTTAATTCACAACAACGAGGGCGGTATTATGTTTAAGAAACACGAATTAAGGATGCTAAAGAAGACGATTGTTTTAACAGTTGGGGTATTGGGGTTAGGGTTGGGACTGGCGCATGCTACGTCACTCGAGGAAGCCGATCGGTTGGTCGAGAAGGCTGACGATTTGATCGAACACGCCGATGTAGCGATTGAGGCAGCTGATGAGATAGTTGAAGCTAGTGACGAGTTAGTCGAAGAGATTGACACGATTGTAGAAGACGCGCTTGCCGCCATCATGGCCGGAGAACAGGGTTTCGCAGATGAGGCAATGTGTCATGCTGACCGGCTTATAGAAGCCCTGGACGACATTATCGAGGGCGATGATGCCTTGGTCGAAGCAGTCGAGCTACTGGTGTTGGATGCACAAGCAAAGTTACTGGCTGTCGGTAGTGTGGACATCTCAGGCAAGAAACGAGGGATTTTGCGTAGAATCCCCGGGGCTCTCTCACAAGCGGTTTCGGCGACCGACGCTGCGGTTGTTGCTGTTGGCGTGGCCGATATTGCGATCGAAGCTGCGGATGACGCGGTCGAAGCTGCCGACGAGGCGATTGAAGTTTATACCGGGAACTTCGATTCATGTGTTCCAGGGATAGGAGGCACACCAACAGAAAGTAATATCGTCTCGGCTGATAATGCGGTCGAAGCTGCCGACGAGGCGATCGAAGCATCCGACGAGGCGATTGAAGCAGCCGATGCGGCGGTTGAAGCTGCTGACAAGGCGATTGAAAACCTGGATAAGCTTTTGGATAGTGCCCTTAGCTGATTGCAGAAACATCTGCATATAACAACTGACTTTCAATCAGTTGCGACGTTAATAACCCACCCTCTGAGGCCGTGTAAAAAGTAATTTTTACCAAATAAATAGCCCGCGCTACAGCGGGTCATTTATTTTCAATCATTTAAACAATTAGAATCGTTCTGTATTTATTCTATAAGCAATTGCAGGGTTTGTTTGATTCCTCGTTTGCTGATTTACTGTATAAGTTTATAACTGATCGTTGATAATGCCATTTCTGCTTTGACACTACCCTCACCGGACTTCGTAGCGAGACGGTTAAAGGATGCGTCCTGTATCGGTTTTACGACCAAAGGCCGGCATTATGTTATCAGCATATGTGCCGGCACAAGGGCCCGCAGGCATCGTTGACACTATGTCGAGGACCCTGACCGAGTAAAATGCCCACAGGGCGTGGCAAGGGACCATCGCAGTAGTAGGGTGGTGAGAAATGCGGGTTAGTGCAGCGTGATTGTAATTAGCATTGGTTGCACCCTATACGTCTATACATCCATAGTTTTTTTCGATTATTTTTTGTGGCCTTATGCAATTGATGACCAGCTGGACAGGTATAACAGTCATGTTCAGGGTCATAGTAAAAATCGCTTTTTTGGTAAAAATTTCCTTGATTATTAATCGTACGATTGCTCGGTACTGCTGCTTTGATTCCCTGTGCTTCACACGCCTCAAGTTGTTCACTATTCGAATAACCAGCATCGGCAACAACAGATAATATCTCTGCGTCTGCCTGCTGTTTAACCTGTTCTGCCATTGGCTGGAGTTGACGTGTATCATCGGTGTCATCAGCGACCTCGTGGTGGACAATTAAACCTGAATCTACATTAACGGCCGCTTGGACGTTATACCCAAGCACCACCCCCTCACGACCTGAGCGCATGATGCGGGCATACGATTCTCTTGTGCAGTATTGTGAACGGTTCGATGACTCAAGCTTTGCCTTGATATCATCTAAATCCTGTTGACGATATTATCTCAAATATTTAAGCGCGCTTTAGGGATTTAACTCGATTCGCGGTTTAAGAACCCTATTCGCAAGTGTTAATTAGTCTACAAAAGGAAACTCACAGTGCGTACAATCTACTAATTCGACCCAGCAGGATTTACGCCATGGCCAATACCGCTTCAGAGCCGGAAGATCAGTTTAGACGCATGCTCAACCATGCTGTTCTTGCGCCCTCAGGACACAATACGCAACCCTGGCTTTTTCGACTGGTCATGGACCAACTTGAACTTATTGCCGATCGCACACGAGCCCTTCCCGTAGTTGACCCTTATGATCGTGAGTTGACGATCTCCTGTGGTGTTGTGCTCGACCACCTGGTCATAGCAGGCCGTCACTACGGAAAAGAGATCGAGGTCGAGGTCACTCCTGATTTGAAAGATGCTGATCTACTGGCCCGTTGCCGAATTGCCAGCGACGTCACACCAGCTGCTACCGACAACGCACTCTTCAAAGCCATTCCTTATCGCAGGACAACTCGCACTAAATTTGAGAAGCGGGAATTGTCAGGGTATAATAGTGACCGATGTATTGAGTTTGCCAAGCAATTTGGCGTCGAACTCAGGCTTATCACCGATTCTACTATGCGCCGTAGAATCGCAGAGCTTGTCGCTGAGGGTGATCGAATTCAATTCGCAGACCCCCGATTTCGTAGGGAGCTTGCTTCATGGGTTCATTCCCGGCGAGGTTCTAGCCACGATGGCATGTCAGGTGAAGGATTCGGTATGCCAGACGCATTGTCATCCATCGGTGCACTGGTTATCCGAACATTTGACCTTGGAAACGGCGTTGCGGCCAGCGACCAAGAGAAGATCCTTGAAGGCTCGCCAACGTTGGCCGTTTTCTCCAGCCCTTCCGACACATTGCCCCATTGGTTAGCAACTGGCCAGGCGCTCTCAAAAGTACTTCTAACACTTACCGATGCGGGGGCGACAGCATCCTACTTGAATCCGCCCGTCGAACTTGAGCAATTGAGAATACGGTTACGGGAATTAGCCGGATGCAAAGGGACACCACAGCTCTTGATGCGCTTTGGATATGGGCCTTCTGTCGCACCGACCATTAGGCGTGAAGTTAACGAGGTACTTATTTCTTAGGAGTCCTAACCCGGATTTCTCACCACCCTACTACTGTGACGGTCCCTTGCCACGCCCTGTCTACAGTTTACTCGGTCAGGGTCCTCGCCATAGTGTCAACGATGCCTGCGGGCCCTTGTGCCGGCACATATGCTGATAACATAATGCCGGCCTTTGGTCGTAAAAACCATACAGGACGCATCCTTTAACCGTCTCGCTACAAAGTCCGGTGAGAAATGCGGGCTAGAGCTCAAAGGCACTGGGAATCTTGAGCGACTCTTAGCCATCCGACGACCTAATCGGTGAACCCGAGCGGCTACGTCTACGTCGATTTGACGATTGGAGTACTTAAAGGTGTTTTATGGTGGTTCTGGTTTGTTCCTGATGGTCCGCCACAGGTCCGCCTATGCCATTAGATGACCAGAATCTGCTGTGTTCCTGACTTTCTCAGGAGGTGTTGATCTGTCATTTTAGCCGGTAGCGACATATTGCGACCCGGCAATCAGCAAAGGCTGGGTATAATTAGTAAGAATAAACATTCTAATACTCACTTAACAGGAGAGGACAGTGACAAATACACGACTATTGGCTGATCTGGAAAGAGCTTTTAACCTCTTGAAACAGGTAGATGAAGAAAATTTGGACTTTGGCCCTGACGGAAACGTGTCTCCCGACATTCGCGAGCTAACGGGTCTAGAGACATATCCAGTAGATTCACACCTAGCAAACTTACAGGCCAGAATCGAGGCCGTCGAAAAAGCCGGGGACAAGTTGGAGCCGCGTGACCCCTCCGACTATGTGTCGAAGCTTATCGTCGCGTGTGTAAGGCTCGCCCCGCCGAGCGATGATTGAGCTTAGAATTGAGGAATTAGAACGATATTTTGTTAATCTCTCCCTAACCGAGAGTTTTACTACATACTGTAATAATTGACCTCTAATGACAATCGTTGAGAGTCCGCTTTTGGCCTTGGATGCTGCTTATAACTGACATTCCAAAAATGACAGAGTATGACAGAGGCATTCTATAAATTCCACGCTGGGCAACCCTCTGTAAATTTTGCGAATGAGTACAGCTTGCCCACTACTGCCGTTTGTAACCTCATGATTATTATTACGTTTAACCAAAAGCCTGACAATCAACATAGATTGTTGCGGCAAGCTTTGCTGTTTGTAAACTTGCCTTGTTAGCCATTTTTGACTTGATATTCACTCTAAGATAAATTGGCTAAACGTGCTTAAACTCCCGTTTTCAACGAGGGCAAATACATGACAGATAATCCTGTGTGGCAATGGATCGACGATACCTTTCTCGATCTTGGCCGACAGTTCCGTTGGTCCTACCTCCCCCCATTAATGGTTTATCTTGCTGCCGGAGTTTCGGGACTGACTTCGATCGTCGGTGTCTTTTTTATCAAGGAATACCTTGATCTGTCGGCAGCCTTCCTCGCCAGCCTCACATTCTGGGCAGGCATTCCGTGGACGCTGAAGATGCCGCTGGGTCACCTGGTCGATCTAATCTGGCGACGCAAAGCGTTGCTGGTTTACATCGGCGCCAGCCTGATTGCACTGAGTATCCTGATCATGTACGGCATTATCGCGCACACCGAAACAATGGCCGCGATCATGAAAGTCGAGGCCTGGTTCGTCGTCGCCACCATACTGGCGCCGACCGGCTACGTGGTACAGGATGTGGTCGCCGATGCGATGACGGTGGAAGCGGTGCCGACCATTGACGAACATGGCAACCCCTACACAGATAGTGAAATCAAGCTAATGCACACGACGATGCAGACCCTGGGCCGGGTTGCAATCATCGGCGGCCTGGTTGCGGTCGCCGCGCTAAATATCACCATGTTCAGTGGGGTGGAGGACATGTCGGAGGAGATGAAGGTCGCAATTTACGCCGACATCTACCTGCTGGCGCTGATCATTCCCCTGATTTCGATCATCGGCGTCATCCTCGGCGGCATTTTGTTACACCGCCGCGCCCGGGAGTTGGAGGAACAGGGACATGACCACTCCAGCATCGACCAACTGCTGTTTGCACCGGAGGGTGGAACCTGCCCGAACTGGTGGATTCTCGGCGGCAGCCTGGTGTTTGCCGTCTTCACGCTGACCATGGGCATTAGCCAGATACCCTTGGCGCAGGAAA
>JAHEKD010000063.1:0-940 GCA_024638545.1 Gammaproteobacteria bacterium | reverse complement strand
GTTGGCACCGCGATTATCATCTTCGTGTTTCGCGCGGTTCCCCTGCCCGGCCCCGGTGCCGGCTGGTTCGAAATCGACGTACTCGGATTCGATCAGCGGTTCTTGTCGGTGTTATCGCTGATTGCGTCCTTCCTCACACTGGCCGGTATGGTGATACTGCGTCCGATGATGGCAAGGCATTCAATTGCCTTCGTAGTCGCGGCGTTGACCATCGCTGCGGGCATTCTGTCGCTACCCAATATCGGACTTTATTACGGACTGCACGAGTGGACCGCGGCGCACACCGGAGGCGTTGTCGACGCACGCTTTATCGCGATTATCGACACCGCGATCGAATCACCGCTTGGCCAGATCGCAATGATACCGATGCTGGCCTGGATCGCGAAGAACGCACCCCCGCATTTGAAAGCCACATTTTTTGCGGTCATGGCATCCTTCACTAACCTGGCGTTGTCTGCCGCAAGCCTCGGTACTAAGTATTTAAACGAGATTTATCTGGTCACACGGGAAGTCCGGGATCGGGTTACCGGCGCGATCAGCACCTCGGCTGACTATGGCGAACTGGGTTGGCTATTGATCGTCGTCGCGCTGATTGGCTTAATCGTGCCGCTGTTAACAATACTGCTCATCCAGCGCTCGCCACTGCGCACTCATCAATAAAATAAAGGTTTAATTGTAACTAAAAACAAAAAAATCGAAGGGAATAATCCGGAGTATAGAAAAAATAACCAATATGTGACATGTAGAGATGTGGTTTTAATCGGCATAATATAAAGGATTTTCATTCATCTGACCTGTTCAGTTATAGACGCTGATTTGTCGAAAAACGGTAGTGACAAAATAACTGGCTTGAATCCATAATCTAGTCATGAATACTTACAAACGCCACCGATTTCCTTGCGAAATTATTAGCTATACCGTCTGGTTATACTACCGTTTC
>JAHEKD010000062.1 GCA_024638545.1 Gammaproteobacteria bacterium | reverse complement strand
CATCGGAAATCAATGCAATATGCAAAAATGACACCGGCATCATGGATACCAGGGTTTGATCGATCCGGAATCGTTGATGTTACATATTTTCAGTCTTGCAGTGATGCAGTTCCTGCATGATACCCCTGTATCCCGATGCAATTTACCATTGATTGCGCAGTGCTCGAAGCGCCAGGAAAACGGCTTTTCTTGAAGGAGTGGTGCCCAGTTCTGCAAGACCGTTGATAACAGATGGCTCATCAAGCCTTAAAAATGTATTAAAGGTTCTTTCCTGGCCAATGGTTGTAATAATTTGAGATTCTGGACTGTGGCGGCTTGCCTGATCGAGCATCGCTCTTGCAGACTGATTATCGGATTCGATGCTGAGTGTGAATTCAAGATTGGTCTGCATGTAGTCATGGCCCGGGTATATTCGGGTATTGTCATCCAGCTTGCTGATTTTATTTTCAAAGGTCTGAAACAGAATTTCAGCATCGCCACTATGCACATTACCGGCACCTGCGTTGAAGATAGTATCGCCGCATAACAGTTCAGGTTGGTCGGTATTTGAAAGCAGTGAAATATGCGGCAGGGTATGGCCTGACGTGTCAATGACATCAAAGACGATAGATTCGCCCAGCCTGATTTGATCGCCCTCAGACAGCCACCTGTCCACATGATCGATTTTAGCATTCAGTGGCGCAAATAATGGTGCATGGGTCGCGTTCATAATAGCGTCGTTACCGGCGATATGGTCCCCATGGTCATGTGTGTTTATCACTGCTTTGACAGTCCAGCCATTGTCGTTGATTGCGTTTAAAATTTGCCGTGTACCAAAAGGGTCGATAACCAGCGCCTCGCCGGTTTTTTTACACACGGCTATATAGTTATAATTTCTGAGATTATTTGCCAGCCATAACCGCTCTATATGTAAATCGATCATAATATGATTTTCTGCTCTAATTTGGTTTACTTCATGCGTTCAAAGCCTGACTCAAGATCCGCTATCAAGTCATCCAGGTGCTCGAGTCCGACATGAATGCGCATTATTTTACCACTGCTTTGCCAGGGTTTCGCAGTGCGTATTTTGCTTAAATATCCGGGAATCAGCAGGCTTTCGTAACCACCCCAACTAAATCCCATCCCAAAAAGCGACATGTTGTCCAGCATGTTCGCCAGTTTTACTTTTTCAACTGGCTTAAGTACAAAACCAAAAAGGCTACTCGCACCTGAGAAGTCGCGTTTCCAGAGCGCATGATCAGGATGATCCGCACGTCCCGGATGAATCACAAAGTCAACTTCCTCTCTTGAATCCAGCCAGTGAGCAATTTTATAGCCTGCAATTTGGTGTGCGTTCAGACGTTGGGGCAGGGTCCTCAATCCTCTTAATACCAGGTAGCAGTCATCAGGCGCCGCATGATTACCGAAAACCATTGCATGATCGTGAATCCGATCATAGTTTTCAGAATTAGCTGTGATTGATCCCAGCATGACATCTGAGTGACCGCTCAAGTATTTGGTCGCGGCATGGATCGAGATATCGATTCCGTGATCAAGTGGCCTGAAATAAAGTGGAGTTGCCCAGCTGTTATCAATGAGTGTGATTATGCCGGCTGAACGTGCGACAGAGGCAATTGCAGGAACGTCCTGTAATTCAAACGTATAGGAGCCTGGTGACTCTAGAAATATGGCTTTGGTCGAATCCAAGAAAAGAGTCGATATCTGTTCCCCTATGCGAGGGTCATAATAGGTCACCTCAATATTCTGATTTTTAAGGTAGTGGTCACAGAACCGTCGCGTCGGTCCATAGACAGAATCAGTCATTAACAGATGGTCACCAGACTTAAGCACGGCACTTAATGCAAGCGTGGCCGCCATCAAACCCGAGGCGGTCACAATCGTGTCATGGCCATTTTCAAGTGTTGTAATGGCCTGGGCAAGTGCCTGTTGTATGGTGCTGCCGTGTATCCCGTAACTGGTGTGCCCAATCGGCAGGTTCGTCGATGCGCTTTGCTCCAGTTCGCTGAGCGTGTCGAACAAAATGGTGGAGACATGGTGTACGGGTGGATTTACTGTGCCTCTGGTAGGCAAAATGGCGCGGTCATCATGCAATAGTCGTGTGAGCAGATGGTTTTTTCTGTCAGTGCTCATTTAAGATAGCTGTTTATATTCAGATTTAGTGGCAGGCGGGGATCTTACACAAAAAAAGCGCCTGATATGAAGCGCTTTTTCAGACGTAGGACAATATTTATATTTTACTGAATGATCAGGCCATTTGGGATTCAACATCTTTCGGGATGCGTATTTTTTGTCCAGGAAAAATCAGATCGGGATCCTGTATCACTTCGCGATTAGCCTCAAAAATTTCCGGATACCGGTTTCCATCTCCTAAATGATCGTTGGCAATTTTCCAAAGGCTATCACCAGATTTTATTTCATAGTACTCAACAACAGCACCACTTTCCGGTGCGTCAACAGCGTCGGCAACAACTTCACTGATGCCCTCAACGTTGCCGGCCATGAGAATCGCTTTTTCCAATGCCTCCGCGCTTTCGGCTTCGCCGCTGAGTTTCGCCACGCCGTCTTTAACTTCAACTGAGAGATTTTCGACGCCGGGATTATTATCCTCTATATGCGACTGTATTTTAGAGCCGGCTTCCTCTTCTCTATCGAATAGTTTACGGCCGATATTAGCGGCAAAATCTAAAAGTCCCATCTCAGTACTCCTTAAATGAGGTTGTTTTTAAGTGGCTAAACTATACAACATTATGCAGAACCTTGGGACATTATCGGCGCCAAAATTAACGATCTTTGGCATGGCAAGCCTGAAGCAGGTGTCGTCAAGGTGTGCTGACCGAAAAATAAAATCTACAGTCTTTAATTTTCCGTTTTTTTCTTGTCAAGTTCGATTTGCAAAGAGCGTGTATAGCGATCAACCTGCATCCCGCGCAAGACCCAACCCATGATGAAGCCGATCAACAGAGCGGCGAGTAGATAAAGAAGGATTTCGCTAATTAAATAGACCATGTGGTTGCCCGATTTATTACTGTAGACAGAATCGAGAGACTATCATACTCTTGGTTACGAATCATTATCATTAAACTGGCTCTTTAAACCGGAATACAAGATGGAAAAAATAAAGGTGGGCGTTTTATTCGGCGGGCAATCCGCAGAGCACGAGGTGTCACTTGTATCAGCCAGGTCCGTCGTTGCTGCGATCGACAGATCCAGGTACGAGATCAGTCTGATTGGCATCACTCATCAAGGGCAGTGGTTGTTAGCTGAAGATCAAAACAAGGCGCTATCATATAAAACAGTTGATGAGCAATCCCTGCTGCCGGTAAGCCTGGACTATACGGGTGCGAATCGCCAAATCAGGCGCAATCAATCCGACGTCATAGATGAGGCGATCACAGATCTGGATATTATTTTTCCGGTTCTACACGGACCACACGGTGAAGATGGTACTGTTCAAGGCTTGTTTGAACTGGCAAACCTGCCGTACGTAGGTTGCGGTGTCGCAGCTTCTGCGCTCGCAATGGACAAAGTTCTGGCAAAACAGGCATTTATGTCTGCCGATATTCCACAAACAGATTTTCAGGCGTTCAGAGTGCATGATTGGCGGCGGTCTGAGTCAGCAATCATTAAAAAAATCGAGGCACGATTTGAATACCCTGTCTTCATTAAACCCGCGAATATGGGTTCCAGCGTAGGCATTACCAAGGCACATGACTCAAATGAGCTCGCCCGGGGTATAAGGCTGGCATTTGATTACGATTTGAAGATTATCATTGAAGAATCAGCTCAGGGATACCGGGAAGTTGAGTGTGCAATTTTGGGCAACGAAAATCCCAGGGCATCGGTTGTTGGTGAGATTGTACCGGGCAACGAATTCTATGATTATGAGACAAAATATATCGATGACAAATCTGAATTGATCATTCCGGCCAGAATTTCAGAACCGGCAGCTGAGACAGTACGTAGCCTGGCCGTTAAGGCATTCCAGGCAATTGACGGCAGCGGGCTTGCACGTGTCGACTTTTTTGTGTCACAGGACAGTCAGGTTGTTTATATCAATGAAGTTAATACCATGCCGGGGTTTACGCCAATCAGCATGTATCCTAAATTGTGGCAGGCGTCGGGGATTGATTATGGCGAATTGATAGATCAGCTGATTTCACTAGGAATTGAAAAATCAAAACAAAAACAATTGCTTAAAGTAAAATTATAATCTTACTAGTTAGAATTATTTTAAGGTGGTGGAAATGCGTATTTGTTCGATGGAGTCAACAATAGCATCGGAATAAGGCTCAAGCATTTTCACGGTACCCGCACCGGTTAGAACACCAATAGATACAGCACCGGCTAATTTGGCCATGTGCAGATCACCGACGGTATCGCCCACCATGGCAATTTTATCGGTTGTTGTACCCCAGTGCCCTGAGAAGATATCCAAAAGTGCCGGGTCCGGCTTTGAGGGTAATCCGGAATCGTCGCCACAGGCAATGAATAATGACTCCCGATGGCACTGCAGTTTTTCGAGCGTGTCTATTGTGCCGTGACGATTATCCGCTGTTGCCAGACCAACCTTTATGCCGTTAATCTCCAGCGTCCTGAACAGAGCCGGCAAATCGGCAGTAGGGGTGAGTTGTGCCAGTGTGGGAGGCGTTTGTGCTGCTCTCTTGAAGATTTCTTCGACGCGCTGTTCCGCTTGTGTCCAGTTCATTCCGTGCTGGTAAAGCACAGTAGTTACCACCGTATATATTTTGTCAAATGTTGATGTCGAATACGGGCCATCACCGGCCCGCATACTGTCTTGATCGACACCCAGGGTCATATAAATAGCATGCCTGATTACGTTTTTGTCAGCGAATGGCTCGAGCAGGCGGTCAACCGCGTCACGTAATATTGGACCCCAGGTCGCATGGAAATCGATTAATGTACCGTCTTTATCGAAAACAATACCTTCAATATCAAAGCGGTTATTATCGAGAATAATTTCAGGCATTGGCAGGCCCCCGAATGTTAGAATTGCCTAGCGTAAATATACTTCGTTTAAACAGACATGAAAGTCCTAATTGTAAGGCTAAAACAAATTGGTGACTCAATTTTAGCATTACCCGTTTGCAATACGTTGCGAAAATCAGCCCCAAATGTTGAAATTCATTTCATGGTTTATGAGCACATTGCGCCATTATTCGAAGATCATCGCTCAATTGATAAGGTTGTCGTGATGTCTCCGGAGCATCGCAATAGCAAAACCGCCTTTTTTTGCCTGCTCAAGACGATTCGTGAGCAACACTATGATGCTGTGCTGGATATCATCAATACCCCGACGAGTTTGCTAATAACCTGTTTCAGTGGTGCAAAAATACAGGCCGGCTTTCTAAATAAAAAGCTGCGGACACGCCTGTACCGGAATAAGGTTCACAACCTCGGTGATGGTGCTGGGCGACGAAAGGTGCCGGTGCTGGAAGCGCTGAATATACCGCTCAAGTACGATTACAGTATTGACATCGATTTAAATGATAATGAGATCATGAGGATGAAAGCAGCGCTGAATGCCGCAGGCATTAGTGCTGATAAGCCCCTGATCGCAATGATGGTATACAGCCGCCGTGATTACAAAATCTGGCCAGCGGACTATTTTGTTAAGCTGTCAGACCATCTGGTGCGAAAATACGGGGCACAGCTTTACTTTGTCTATGGACCGGGTGAAGAAGATGCGGTTAAGAAAATTGCCGCCAGGGTTCAACAAAATAGGAATGTATTTACACAGCCGCAGGCACCCAGCACTCGTGATCTCGCCTGTCTGCTCAGATGTGTTGATTTTTTTATTGGAAACGATGGTGGTCCACGGCATATTGCGCAAGCCGTAGGCACATCAACATTTTCTATTTTTTCACCCTTATTCTCCAAAACAGGCTGGATACCTAATTATCCGGATCCATATCATCAAGCCATAGACATTACTGATGTCGAGAATGTAAATAACCGAATAAGAAAAAACTTCAAGGAGAACCTGCGTGATTACTATCTGAAGATTCATCCACAAATGGTGATTGAACGAGTTGATGCCATGCTGGAAGATAATCCTAATATTATTAAAGGAGCACAACATGATTGAAAAATCACTTGGTGAAGTCACATTAGCGCTGCCGGTATCTGAATTTTTGGATCGGTTTTTGATCAGTACATTAAAGTTGGAAAAATTTAAACAGGCAGGAAGGACGAATACCGCGCAGCTACAAAAATGGATAGATCATCATCAGAATGAATATACAAATATCGTAAATTTCTCTGAAAAAGTCAGGCGGGCAAGTGCACAACTTGCACTTGTTCATGCCGAACTCTGGGATTTAGAGGACCTGGTGCGCTCACCTGCAGCCTCTGAAATTGAATTTTTCGCTAAAACAGCAAAAAAAATTTTTTCACTGAATACCGATCGACATAAATTGAAACATGAAATTGATACTGAACTACCATCACTTGCATTTGGTCCAAGGCTTTATGATAGGGGTGTTGAATAAGACTAATTCAGTATTTACAGTATTTTACTGTTAAAAACTATGATTCTGGGTTAGATTGGTGCAATAAATATGCAGGCGTTACGTTCGTCTTGTTAACTATTATTTAGGGTAGTACTATAATTAGAAGATGGGGTTACAAAATACAGTTGGTTATTACAGAAAGAATCTGAAAAACATCATGAAAATATACTCGTGGGTTGTGATTTGTTTTCACCTGATGATGATCGATATTGCTGTTGGTCAGAGCTGCGATCTGTTTTATACCACGAAAACAGGCGACTCACTGTCTTCACTTGCCGATAAGTATTACGGAGACAGACAAAAATGGAAACTCATTAAAGAAGCCAATTCAAACTACACTGCGATCAGGGAAAATTCATTGCCTATTGATTTACGGCTCTATATTCCCTGCATAGACGACATTGACAATACACCGGTCCCGACCGTTGAGGATCAAACAAGCCAGAGTACACTGGCAGATATATTAGGTGAGGGGATTACCCACAATCGCACAGGTTTGGTAATGCCTGGCCGCGCTGCTGAAAATCCGGAAAACGGCGAGACAGCTGAAAGTTCAGCCTCGATCAGTGCAGAGGCAGCGTCACTGCTTGAAGAATTATTAGGAGAAGATATCGTCGATAAGAAGTCCATGCTGGATGTCGAGCTGACCAAAGCACTTAATGCGATTATGCAGGAAAACACGCCTGCAACCGCTAATGAGACGGATACAGAAGCGCAAGCGCCTGTTGCTGAAGAAGATACTGACAGTGCTGCCGGGGCGGACAGTGAAGCGCCGGCCACTGAAGCGCAGGCCGGTATTGCCGGCGAAGCGGACCAGGAGCAGGCTGCCGCCGAGACACAGCCGCAACAGCCGGCTGCGGACGCTGGCAGCGACAGTGCTGCCGAGGCGGACAGTGAAGCGCCGGCCACTGAAGCGCAGGCCGGTATTGCCGACGAAGCGGACCAGGAGCAGGCTGCGGACGCTGGCAGCGACAGTGCTACCGGGGCGGACAGTGAAGCGCCGGCCACTGAAGCGCAGGCCGGTATTGCCGGCGAAGCCGACCAGGAGCAGGCCGCTGCTTCAGGCGGTGGCAAAGATTCCGAAGATGAGCGTGATCCTGATCAGGCCGATCATAGAGCGCCGGAAAATACGACTCTCACGGATGACGACAAGGTATTGGATGAAGAAACAGTGGAAGAAGATGCTCAAAATACCGGCGCTGAATCTGGTGCACCGGGTAATAATGAGAGTCTGGATGATACCAGTCTGATTGAAACCTCAGAGATCCCTGATCCGGCGAGAGATGAATTAGAGCTCTCACCTATTGCTGCATTTGAAATTGAGCAGTTGAAACATGACTTGAGCGCAATACAGCAGCAGGCAAAGCTTGAAATTGAAGCGATGAAATCGCGGATGGAGGAACTTGAGAAGGAACTGCAAGAAGCCCAGCGTAAGGATAGGGATGCAGATTTAGACAATCAACAGCAAGCCATTGTTGCTATCGAACGGGAGCAATTGCAATACAGTGAAAACAAAATCGTCAGCACAGAGGCGCAAAAGACCCGGGCGAAGATTAATTCCCAGGAAAGAGCGCTTGAACAAAAAGTAAGAGAGCTGGAAATTGCGCAAACAGCTGAAAATCAGATTGCAAGCATTAAAATCCCGGAAGATAGTGATCTGGAAAACCAGCCCATTGACGAGCGGGCTTCTGCAAATGAATCACTGATGACAATTTTACGGTTACGCTTAATCGAAACAATTACATCACTCAAGGCGGAATTATTGGCTGCTGAAGATTCAGATTCTGAGAAGGCATATAACATAAGATCGGAAATTGATAAGCTGGAATCAACTTTTGAGGAAATTGAGTCAATTGCTGCTGAAGAACTTCAAAAGGAAAAAACTAAAGTTGAGCAGCTGGAGGCAAGGCTAAAAAGTGCCGACATGGTTAATCCTTCAGCCGCTTCAAATAATGAAAAAAATAATATACAGCAACCTGGAAAAGTTCAAACCAAGGAAAAAGAGATAACCTACAGTTCATGTGAAAAATTTCCTAATTTATGCAAATACCTTGAGGCGAAATAAATCTGCACTCAGCAACCGCAGAAATCACGTTTGACTTATTATCTAAAACGGTTTCTGTAAAATATATAATGATCAGGCGGTATGGGTTTTATTTAATGTTTAAGCTTTGCCTGGAACAGACTGGCCGAACTAAATTCTGGTTACTACAGATGAAACTATTGAGTAGTTGATGTTAGATTGTTAGACTTTTTGATCATGTTTAGCTCAAGATTACCCCTGGGATATACTATAAATAACCTTCATAATTACAAGATCGCAATTTGTCTCGGTGCTTTGCTATGGTCACTGATTGCTTCTGCACAAATCAGTTACAAAATATATTCAGATGAAGTCCAGGGCTTCAGCATTGAATATGTATCCGATTGGAAAGTGCAGAAGTCCAGATATACTGACGGCGGAACCCATTTCATAGATGCGAAAAATGATCCGCCGCAGGTTGCAGTCAATGTCAACAAGGTAAGAACAGCCCAAACGCTT
>JAHEKD010000061.1 GCA_024638545.1 Gammaproteobacteria bacterium | reverse complement strand
CAGCAAACTGGAGTCAATTCTGGAAGATATCTAGTTCTACGCACAGGTATCGCTGGCGTGATTGTTTGAATTCATCAATACCGCTGACACTGTTCGTTTTAATACCAAGACCTGAGGTGTTATGAGTTGTTTCAGGATTCTGGTGTTTGCTATCGACGACCCATGGTCATTGAGATCTCAAGATAATAGACAATCAGGGTAAAACCGCCGGTGAGAAAATTATTATGGATCAGCGGCCGTGAAGACTGGTGTATAAATAACCTCAATTCACTTATTGAAGACCTGCCAAATCAGGCGAAGGAGATCATCTACTGCGGATCTGATAATCAAGCACTGGACCGGCACCAGATTAACTTGAATACTTCATCCAAGCGTGCACAAATTGAGCACTATTTGGGTACCGAGTGCGGCATCTTAATCGTCAATACGTTTGACGGATTTAACCCTGAATTGTTTTGTGCCCTGTGCGGGACTGTGAAATCACCTGGACTGATTTTTCTGATTACCCCACTCGCTAAACAGTGGCCGATATATCGAGATCCTGAGTGTTCCAAGTTATGCTCATTTCCATATACTGTTAAAGATATTAAAGGTAGATTCATTGAATACTTTATTCATAAACTTCGGTCCTGCAGGCATTCCGGTTCTATCATTTCAATTGCAGAAAACAGCTCTACGCATGCTCAATGCCGGCACATCAAGTCTGAATTACAGCAGCTTTATTTAAATTGGGTATCAGACAAGTCAAGAAAACTGATTTTAACTGAGCGCCATGAACAGATTATCAGCTGGATAGCTAACATATTATCTGGCAGTCAATCTGGAATTCTTATTCTATCTGGCGGAAGAGGCCGCGGTAAATCATCGGTTCTGGGTATAGCCCTTGATGCATTTGCAAACAACTGTTCCCG
Source organism: Gammaproteobacteria bacterium (assembly GCA_024638545.1). Lineage (GTDB taxonomy): Bacteria > Pseudomonadota > Gammaproteobacteria > Arenicellales > JAHEKD01 > JAHEKD01. The sequence goes on along the minus strand of JAHEKD010000061.1, from coordinate 8,182 downwards.
GCAGGTTAATGTGTGTGTTGTAAGCCAGACCAGATCAAACATTTTGCCGATTTTAAGGCAGGTAACTGATGATGAAATTGCTATTTTCAATTACCAAATTACCCGCTCCCCACTTTCAATTATATATCGCCCGCCGGATGAATTTTTAAAAACAAAACAGGAAACAGATCTGCTCATAGTCGATGAAGCAGCCTCAATACCGTTACCTCAGCTGTTACGAATGCTGGAAGATTATCCTAAAATAATTCTGTCAACGACGACTGACGGCTATGAAGGTACTGGAATGGGCTTTACCGCCAAACTCGAAAAACAGCTTTTAAAAAACAAGAATCCTGTTACACGGATCAGACTTAGACAATCTTTACGATGGTGTGAAAATGATCCGGTTGAAAATCTCCTGCATGATAGTTTATTGCATGATCATAGAGAAATATCAGTCATCGACAATCCGGCTTCTCAAATTTCAATAAGCGATTTAAAATTTGAGAAACTTGACAGAAATGAGCTGGCGTCCAGCACAGAGATAATCGATCAGATATACGCTTTACTGTCATTAGCCCACTATCGGACAACACCCGATGATTTGCGTTTCATGCTGGATGCACCCGGTATTGAGCTCTGGATTGCCCGTTACAAAAAAACTATTTACGCGGCCATGATGGTTGGCCGCGAGGGCGGGCTGCCTGAAGAATTTCATGAGGATATTTGGCTGGGAATTCGGCGGTTTCGGGGGCACCTGATACCGCAATGCATCGCTGCACAATGCGGCTTCGCAAGTGCCTGTGGATATAACTATAGGCGAATTCTGAGGATCGCCGTTAGCAAACCATATCAGAAAATTGGAATCGGAAAAAATCTAGTCAAAAGCGCCCTCAAATATCAGGCGAGTATTCATCAATTAGACTACTTTGGGGTCAGTTTCGGATTTGAAAATCGTCTTTTTGAGTTTTGGAAAAAACTGAATTTTTCACCCGTTAAGCTTGGCTATCGCAAAAATGCCAGAAGTGGATCAAGATCTCTGATCATGCTTAAACCTGGCTCCGTGCGAGCCGCGGAATTACTGTGTCGATTGCACCTGCGCATGCGAAATGAGATTAAATTCATGTCAACGCTGCATCCGGCATCTGTCAAGTCACATTATTCAAGCTTATATCAAACGCTTGACCACTCTGATCGTGAGGTTGATTGCGATCGCCAGGATAAACTGGATATTTATTCATTCGCATTTGGGAACAGGCAGTTGGCGCACTGCCACTGGGTGCTGTCAAAATACGCAAAGTTGAGTATTAAAAACAGCAAAATCAGTGACTCACTGACGGCAGCACAAAGTAATTTACTGTCTCTTAAAATCCTGAAAAACGAAAGCTGGAAAATCTGTGCTGACTTGCTTGGATATACTGGCAAAAAACAGACCCTGACCGAACTAAGAGCGGTTTTTGCAATAATTTATTCTGCAACCTGGGGAAATAAATCATAAAAATTTTGGGTAGTCTGATCGGCAATGGACTGAATCGAAACAGCGCGAAGTTGAGCAAGTTTCTCTGCGACATGAACGATATAAGCAGGTTGATTGGCTTTTCCGCGAAACGGTACAGGCGCAAGATAAGGTGAATCGGTTTCCACAAGCATACTTGTCGCAGGGACCATTTTTGCAACCTCCTGCAAAGCCTTTGCGCTATTAAAAGTTATAATTCCCGAAAAAGATATTTTAAAATCCAGATCCAGTGCGCGCTTAGCATCTTCAAGGGAACCGGTAAAACAGTGCATTATACCTCTACAACGGCCGGCATGATGACTTTCCAAAATATCCAGCGTATCAGACATACTGTCGCGGGTGTGTATGATTAAGGGCTTATTCAGTTCGATCGCTGCATTTATATGATTGATAAATCGCTGTTTTTGCCAGTCACTTTCTGACTTCACGTGAAAGTAGTCAAGACCCGTTTCACCTACAGCGATGAGAGTTTCATCGCAACAATAATCGAGAAGATACTCCACACTCTGAACCTTATTCCTGTCATGCGTCGGATGTATTGCTGCCGCCGCTAACACGGAAGGCTGCGATTTTGAGAGTTGGATCACTTCATCGCGGTCAGACTCATCGATTGAAATACAGAGCATTTTGGTGACATGATTATCCTGGGCCATTTTTATCCGCTGTGCTAATGCCCGCCGGTCTTCCCCAAAATGCACATGGCAATGAGAATCAATTAATTTCAAGTTCGAATTCATTATAAAAGTTCTATTTTCTGTTTTTTGCTATCGTTTGGAGGAGATCTTCCATTAATAGTGTCTCATCGACAATGCCGTCGTAACCCTGATTAAGCGTTTTTAAATAATCGTAGGTATTAAACAAGCTTTCATTTGAAAAAGACTTGATCATGGCGGGGTCCGGCTGAGTTTCTCTGGATTTTGTTTTTCCGTATGCATCCAGCATACTGAGCTTGATCAATCTGGTAAAAAATTGACAGGCCCAGCTTAATATAAGATCTGTCTGTTTATACTGGGTCCACTTTCTTGCAATCGTAATTATATTAGCTGTATGATTCGTGGCAATTTCTGCAATATCCTGCTCCAATGCTGAAACTAACGATTGATGGTTCTTCGATAAATAGTCCGCCGCAATCAGTGGACGAAGGCCTGCGAGCTCCAGCGCCCCGAAGATCTCGTTTTTTTCTTTGCGAGGGTAATTCGACGCTAACCATTTTGCAGAAACTTTCTTATCCGGTAAAGGCACATTAATACGCATACAGCGGCTTCTTAATGTTGCTGCTAATTTCGAAATATCATGGCTAATCAGGATTAGAAAGGTACTGGCGGTTGGCTCCTCCAGAAATTTAAGGATCGCATTTGATGAGTTAATGTTTAAATGCTCAACCGGGCATATGATCGTTAGTTTGCAACCACCCGTTGAAGCTTGATGCATTGACTCAACTAATGCTCTGATGGTGTTAACTCCAATTTGTCTTGAAAGTCGTTTTTTTTCAATGGCCTCACGATCAAGATATCTAAAACAAAAGTTTTGTAGTTGAGCATCAACTTGCCGGTATGCAAATGCACTTGTTACGACATGTATGTCTGGATGCGTACCTGCAACAAGCAGGTGATTTTCGGTTGATGTTGAGCCTGCGAATAAAGTTTTCATCAGCATTGATGCCAGACGGCTCTTGCCTATCCCCTGCAGGCCGGTTAATAACACAGCATGGTTATTATTTAAGGCATTGGCAATCTGATCGACATCTTGTTGCCTAATCCAGGGCAAATTAACTATACTATCCGGCATTGCGAACTATTTACTGTGCGTCCACTATTTCAAGCAGCATTTCCAGCTGCTGCGTGATTTGAGCTTGCACTTGTTCGATGTCCAGACTTGCATCAATATATTTTACTCTATCGGATTGTTCATGGCACAGCGATAAATAATACTCTCTCACACGCAGCTTAAAAGGATCAAGCTGTTTTTCGAATCTATCACCATGGTCGCTTGCTCCCCTTGACCTGGCAACATCAAGAGGAATATCGAGTACAAATGTCAGGATGGGCCTGAATTGTTTTTGCACAAGATTTTCGAGCACTTCGATATGATCAAAGCAAACACCCCTGCCCGCACCCTGGTATGCATAAGTTGCGTCGGTAAAACGATCACACACAACCCATGTGCCTGCTTTAAGTCTGGGATAGATAACCTCGTTTAAATGTTGTGAACGTGACGCAAACATCAGCAAAAGTTCTGTCATATCGTCACAGTTGACATCAGTTCCATATAGTAGAATCTCTCGAAGTTGTTCACCCAGTTTTGTACCGCCGGGCTCACGAGTTGTGTAGACAGGAATATTTCTTGATTCAAGAAAGGATTTTATAAACGCCATATTGGTCGATTTACCTGCGCCATCCTGACCTTCTATTGTTATAAACTGTGCTCTCAATGCCCCTACCCTAACCTTTGGATTTACGTTTGAGCTGATACTCGTATACTGCCCGTTGATGTGATTTGTAAGTGGCTGAGAACTCATGACTGCCGTCACCGCGGGCAACAAAGTAATAGTAATCATTCTGTTCGGGTGCTACGGCAGCCAGAAGTGATTCCCTGCCCGGCATGGCTATCGGTGTAGGCGGTAAACCGGCATGAACGTAAGTGTTGTAGGGATTAGACTTATCTTGCAAATGGCTTTTTTTTAAATTACCGTTAAACTGTTCTCCAAGACCATAAATAATCGTCGGGTCGGTTTGTAGCAGCATTCCCCTGTTCAGTCGATTCGTAAAAACACCGCCAATAGTGGGGCGTTCATCTGCCTGACCCGTCTCTTTTTCTATAATTGAAGCGAGTATTAAAGCCTCATATTTGCTCTTTAGAGGCGTTTGTTGGTCACGCATTGTCCAGATTTTTTCCAGCTCTTTTTGCATGCGATCATAGGCCTGGTGCAAGATATCCAGATCGGTATCAGTGGACCTGAATACATACGTATCCGGATAAAACTGACCCTCCGGGTACAGCTGCTCGGAATTTAACGCCTTCATGATTTGCTCATCACTCCAGTTCGTCGTCATTTTCTGCAGCATATCAGCATTGTCAATGGTTTCCCTGAACTGCCTGAACGTCAAACCTTCAATTAGGCTGATTTTATAAGTGACCACGTCACCTTTGACAAACTTTTCAAGCATCTGCCTGGGCGTAATGTTTGCTGTTAACTTATATTCTCCAACCTTTATTTGTCTTGCCTGCTGATTATATATTCCCAACAAAGCAAAGCTATATGCGTCTGGCATGATATTTTTTTCATTGAGTCGCCTTGAGACTTTCCGAATAGAGGAGCCTGGTTCAATCGAGTAGATCTGTTCTTTAATGGTCAGCGGCTTATCCCATAGTGCGCTCACGTACCAGGCCACCACGCCTATACAAAGCAGGGTTGCAATAGCTAAAACTATAAGGATTTTTACTAACAGGCGAAGCATACAGGCATTTAGAAATCAGCTGCTGGAATGCTACAATGCTAGCGAGATTCGAATTTTTTAAAAACCAGCGTTCCGTTGGTACCACCAAAACCGAACGAGTTGCTCATCGCTGAAATAACCTTTGCCTGTCTGGCCTGGTTTGCAACGTAGTCAAGGTCGCATTGCGGACCCGGCTCCTCCAGATTGATAGTCGGTGGCAATACCTGGTCCTTGATTGCCATGCAGGAAAATATGGCTTCAATACCACCTGCCGCGCCCAGCAAGTGTCCTGTCATCGATTTGGTAGAACTCACTGCAAGAGAATAAGCATGCTCACCAAAACTCGACTTTATGGCTTTTGTTTCAGCCACGTCCCCTAACGGTGTGGAGGTGCCGTGGGCATTAATGTAGTCAATTTGCCGTGGATTGATTTTTGCGTTATTTAATGCCGCATTCATACACCGCGAGGCACCGGCGCCTGACTTCAGGGGTGCCGTCATGTGAAACGCATCTGCACTCATCCCGAAACCTGCCAACTCCGCATAAATTTCAGCCCCGCGTTTGACAGCATGCTCACACTCTTCAAGAACGACCACACCTGCTCCCTCTCCCATAACAAAGCCATCGCGTTTGATATCCCACGGTCGCGAAGCAGACTCAGGATTGTGATTACAGCGCGTGAGTGCACGCGCATTACCGAAACCGGCAATCGCGGTGGGGGTGATACCCGCTTCAGCACCACCTGCAATCATGACGTCCGCGTCACCGTATTCAATCAACCTTCCGGCATCGCCGATTGAATGAGTTGCTGTCGTGCAAGCCGTTACCATGGAAAGATTCGGGCCCTGGAGATTATACATAATTGAGAGGTTTCCGGAGATCATATTGATGATACTCATCGGCACGTAGAACGGGGAAACTCGCTTGTAGCCTTTTTGATAATGCTCCAAAGTTGTTTTCTCTATGGTTTCGACACCACCAATACCGGAGCCAATATAGGCACCCATCCGCTCAGGATTCTCCTTGTCGAAGTCAAGGCCGGCATCATCGATAGCATCAATTGCAGCAGCCAAACCTAACTGGATAAAACGATCCATACGCCGTGCATCTTTTGGTGAAATATAGTCGCCCACTATAAAATCATCTACCTGCCCCGCTATTTGACACGGGTAAGCACTGGCATCAAAGCGGTCGATTTTTTTGATTCCGCTATAACCGTTAATGGCGCTTTGCCAGCTTTTTTTGAGGCCTGACCCGACCGGAGAAATGATACCTAAACCCGTTATGACAACCCTACGCTCTGACATTTATAGAACTGATTATTAATCAAATCAAGGCACGTTAATGAAGACTGCCGGCCCAGAGCCGGCAATCGATAATGAAATGCTCAGCTGTTCGCTGTAATGTAGTCAACAGCTTGTTTCACTGTTGTGATCTTTTCAGCTTCCTCGTCTGGAATCTCGGTGCCAAATGCCTCTTCGAGAGCCATTACAAGCTCAACGGTGTCAAGTGAATCAGCACCTAGATCATCCACAAAAGATGAATCTGTACTAACTTGATCCTCAGTAACGCCTAATTGCTCAATAACAATTTTCTTAACGCGCTCTTCAACTGTACTCATGATTTCAATAACCTCTATGGTATGTTCAAATATCAAAAGGATTGCATATTATCTGCAAACCGGTTAACTACCTGGAGTTTCAATAACTGAGATTCCAGTTTTGCCCGAATGATACCATTTTATCCGTCAATTCGAAACCAGAGCATGGTTTAATTCATAAACATTCCGCCATTGACGTGCAGCGTTGTCCCGGTAACGTAGTCTGCCTCTGGTGAGGCCAAATAGGCTACAGCCGCTGCAATGTCGTCAGGCGAACCGAGTTTTTTCATTGGAATTGTCGATAAAATTGCTTGCCTTGCTTTTTCACCCAGTTCGCCCGTCATGTCGGTATCAATAAAACCAGGTGCGACTGCATTCACGGTTATATTGCGAGAGGCGATTTCCTGCGCCAATGACTTGGTGAATCCGATCATGCCTGCTTTTGATGCGCAATAATTGACCTGTCCGGGATTTCCAGTTACCGCAACAACCGATGTAATGTTGATTATTCGGCCTTTTCGAGCTTTGGTCATTGCTCGAATGCAGGCCTTGCACATCTTGTAAACTGAGGTGAGATTGGTATCGATAATATCTTGCCACTGATCAGTTTTCATTAACAAAAACAGATTATCACGTGTGATACCTGCATTATTAACTAAAATACTCACACTGCCAAAGTCATTATTAATCTGATCGAGCAATTGTTTGATATCATCATCATTATTAACATCAAGTTTAAAACCGTTACCCTGAATCGAGTTCTGGGACAGATAGTTGCTTATCGCCTGCGCACCATTCTCAGTGGTGGCGGTACCAATAACAGTTGCGCCCATCGTGCCCAAACGCAGTGCAATCGCTTTACCGATCCCCCGGCTGGCACCAGTGACCAGAGCTATTTCACCATCTAATTTCATTGCTGTATTCCTGATCAATAATTAATTAAAGCACCGCCCCAGGCAAAACCGCCGCCGAATCCTTCGATGATGAGTTTTTGGCCACGTTTTATCCTGCCATCACGTATACCGACATCAAGTGCCAGCGGGATGGAAGCCGCTGAGGTATTGCCATGTTTATCTATAGTGATAATCACCTTGTCTTTCGAGAGATTCAATTTTTTAGCCATTGCATTAATGATCCTGATATTGGCCTGATGAGGCACCATCCAGTCAATATCATCGTAATTCAGATCATTCATGCCTATTAACTCGTCTATACTTTCACCTAGTTTCTTAACAGCAACCTTAAATACTTCACCGCCTTGCATGGTAGTGTAAGCCTCACCTCGCAGCAATTTATTGTAATCTTTCGACACCCCGACAGGCACACACAGCAAATCGGCAAAGCGTCCATCAGCGTGTAAAACGCTGGAAACTATACCCGGTTGCTCACTTTGCTCCAATATCACTGCGCCTGCACCATCACCGAACAGCACGCAGGTATTACGATCAGTCCAATCGATTATTCGTGAGAATGTTTCAGCACCGATGACCAATGCCCGGGTTGCGGATCCTGTTTTGATGAATTTGTCTGCCACATCAAGTGCATATACAAAGCCGGCACAGACAGCCTGTATATCAAAGGCCGGGCAATTACGAATACCCAGTCGTTCCTGCACCAGGCAGGCCGTGCTTGGAAACACTAAATCCGGGG
>JAHEKD010000060.1 GCA_024638545.1 Gammaproteobacteria bacterium | reverse complement strand
CATAATATTTTTAGCGCCGTAACTAATTAAGACCCCGGCAGCCTGAACAACCTTTTCGGCGGCTTCAAGTAAAATCGGGAAAGCGGCCTTGTTTGAAACAATTGATCGGGTACCGCGTATATCATTACCCCCAAAAAACAGGATAAAAAGATCCCGATCAGAAAAACCACCGGGGTTGAGCGATAACAGGGCACCTAGCTGTGTCGTCAGGTCTATCGGTTCCTGTCCGCCCGCCCTGGCACCTGCAACAGCAAAATTTGTACCCGTGAATTGCTGAATCAGATGTAATGACGGCTTCAGCTCGAGACCGAGACTATCCGCCAGTAATTCTACCGCGACCGGTCCGTTAGTAAACCGCCCACCTGCGTAAGGGGGGCCAGAGAGGAACGGAACCTGGCCGGTAGATGCCAGATTGTTTTGGTCGGACAAACTGTCACCCAGCACGAAGAGTTTTTCAAATTTGATGTCTGCCTGTGCAAATGTAATAAAAATCAGGCACAGCATTGCCAGAGCGCTTTTTAACACGTAATACATGATAGACCCCGCCGGTTAGAACTATTCACTCGAAATCAATATGCAGGGGTTTTTCCCTATATATTGACAGCCAATTGTCAAAGTACATTATATTCATGGAATTGAAATACATCAATCAGGGTTGAATAAAGGCAAGCACTGAACCAGGCATTCTTCTGTTATCAGAACGCGCATCACAGCTCACCCTTATGCGAAATGAACAGGCGTGGTTTGTGGTCAAAACCCCGGACCGCCAATCGGCGATTCATTACCTTAGTCAGCGCTGATCTGTGTGCTCCAGCGTCTGCTTTACGCATCCAGATGATGCCGGCCCCGATTGCTAGGGTAAACGAAACAAATCAAGAAACTCGTTAACGGCAGTTTTTTCTAGCTCACCTTGCGAAGCACAAAGTTGTTCTATTATCCCACACTGCTTGCGGGATAGCCGTGTTGCCAGGTTTCGTTTGAACTTTTCAATTAAAACAGGAATTGCCTCTTTTCTTCTGCGCCTGTGACCAATAGGATAATGAACCGCAATTCGCCTGGTTTTTGCACCATCCTTGAAGAATACCTGCACACTGTTTCCAATTGAGCGTTTCTTTGGATCCAGATAATCTGTACTGAACTTTTTATTCTCAGTCACAATCATCTTGTTCCTTAGCGCGTCGATTCGTGGATCAACGGCGGCTTTATCCTCATAATCATTCGCATGAAGTGAGCCTTTTATCAACGCTACTGCGACCATGTACTGAATACAGTGATCCCGATCGGCAGGATTATCAAGCGGGCCCTGTTTATCAATAATGCGTATACCGGCTTCCTGGGTTTCAATTTCTATACGACTGATTTTGTCGAGTTTGTTGCTGACGTCCGGGTGCAGGGTGATTGCAGCTTCAACTGCTGTTTGTGCATGGAATTCAGCTGGAAATGAGAGCTTGAATAACACATTATCCATTACATAAGTGTTGTAGGGTTGATTGATTTCAAGGCGCTTTCCTGCAAACAGAACGTCCTGAAAACCCCATCCTTGTGCCGTTATAGCCGATGGATAACCCATTTCACCTTTCAGGGCTATCAGTGCGAGTTTAACGCCGCGGCTGGTTGCATCCCCGGCAGCCCAACTCTTCCTTGAACCGGTGTTTGGCGCATGGCGATAGGTTCTGAGCGCACTGCCATCGATCCATGCATGAGAGACAGCATTGATAACTTCTTCGCGTGTGCAGCCAAGAATCTTGGCCGCGACAGCAGTCGAGGCAATCCGAACAAGCACGACGTGATCCAGTCCGACACGGTTGAATGAATTTTCAAGTGCAATTACACCCTGTATTTCATGCGCTTTAATCATTGCTTCGAGCACCGCACGCATAGTCAGCGGTTTTTCACCGCTTCGAACATTCCGGCGTGAAACATAGTCTGCCACAGCAAGCACAGCGCCAAGATTATCCGAGGGATGGCCCCACTCGGCCGCCAGCCAGGTGTCATTAAAATCCAGCCAGCGGATCATGGTGCCAATATTTAAGGCCGCCTGAACCGGATCCAGTTCATAAGCCGTTCCCGGCACGGGCGTACCCCCGGGCATCTGCACGCCGGGTACGACAGGACCAAGCATTTTTGTGCAGGCCGGATAGTCTAGTGCCAGCAGACCGCAACCAATCGTATCCATCAGTGCATACCTAGCCGTATTCAGCGAAGTTCGACTCTTGACTTTGTAGTTCAAAACATAGTCAGCGATATCAATTAAAACCATATCGTATTCAGGTCGCATATTGTTATGAACAATGACAGATGACATAAAGGTTCCTTAATTGAAAATAGAAATTCAGACCTTGTTAAATGATATAAAAAGACTATCGTTCATTAATCGGTACATGACTGCCTGCTGACGACCCTGCATAATCAGTAATTTAGCGACTGGTATAGCTGATCGTGTGTTTACAACGGCAAGTCCCTAATGCGTTCAACGTCTATCAAGACAACCTCAGGGTGGAAAATCCCAGGTCCGGGATTCCAAGAGAAGATGCTGTCATACCGCCGCCAGAAGCATGCCGTGCCCGAAGCCACCCGCCGGTGCCGGTCGGGCTATATAGGCATTGATCACACCAACAACCTGTAAAGACTTGCCCACAACGAGCGTTTGCCAGAATTGCTTTACCAGACTATGCGCATCTCACGGCCCGGTTAAACTAAGCATCCTGAGGGTACCCGAGCGTCGCTAATGCCTTGGTTACAACATCCAAAGAAGAACGATCATCAATCGTTGGCGGAACCATCACTTCATCGCCATCAGCGATATTGCGGATAGTGCCACGCAAAACTTTGCCGGAGCGAGTTTTCGGTAGAGTTGAAACGATTGCAGCTTGTTTGAATGCCGCTACAGCGCCCACTTTACTTCTGACCAGCTGCACCAATTCTTTTACTATTTCCTCATGATCCTGTTCCACACCTGACTTCAAAACAACCAGTCCAAGCGGGGATTGTCCCTTCAACTTATCGGCAACGCCAACCACAGCGCACTCAGCAACGTGGGGATGTTCAGAGATACATTCCTCCATCCGCCCTGTTGACAATCTGTGACCGGCCACGTTGATAACGTCATCGGTTCTGCCCATTACCCATATATAGCCATCTGAATCAATATAACCCGCATCACCCGTCAGGTAGTAGCCTTCATAATCACTCAGGTAGGAGCTGACGTAGCGATCATCATTTTGCCAAAGGGTAGTCAGCGTACCTGGAGGTAGAGGCAGCTTGATTGCAATGGAACCCAGTTCTCCGGCTGGTTTTTGATCGCCCTGCTCATCAAGTACTTCAACCTTGTAACCCGGTACTGCCTGTGTTGGTGATCCGGACTTGATTGGCAGCTGTTCAATACCCAGGCAGTTTGCAGCAATGGCCCAGCCCGTTTCAGTTTGCCACCAGTGGTCTATTACTGGAATGTGGAGTAGATTGCTCACCCACTCCAGTGTATCAGGATCACAGCGCTCACCTGCCAGAAACAGCGCTCTAAATTTCTTCATGGGATATTTTTTTACAAACTCGCCATTAAAATCTTCACGCTTGATCGCACGTATTGCAGTCGGTGCTGTAAACATAACGCTGACATCATATTCATCAATAACGCGCCAAAATGCACCTGCATCAGGTGTGCCGACTGGTTTACCCTCGTAGACGATCGTCGTCGAGCCGTTGAGCAGTGGCGCATATACAATGTATGAATGACCCACCACCCAGCCGACATCAGAGGCCGCCCAGAAAACTTCACCGGGTTTGAGTCCGTATATACTTTCCATGCTCCACTTTAATGCAACTGCATGACCGCCATTATCCCGCAACACGCCTTTTGGCGTTCCTGTTGTACCGGATGTATAAAGGATATAAAGTGGATCAGTTGCTTTTACCGGCACTGGGTCAACTGCCTGTGATTTCTCATGCACAGTTTGCCAGTCGTAGTCCCGGCCATCGATCAGTTCAGAAGTTGCCTGAGGCCGTTGGTAAATGACGCAAGACTGTGGTTTGTGTGGGGATATTTTTATGGCCTCATCGAGCAAAGGCTTATATTCAATTATTCTTTTACCCTCAATACCGCAAGATGCAGAAACTACAACTTTAGGTTTTGCATCAATAATGCGCTTGGCCAGTTCTTCGCCCGCAAAGCCGCCGAAGACGACAGAATGAATAGCGCCGATTCTTGCGCAGGCCAGCATGGCAACGACTGCTTCGGGAATCATAGGCATGTATATCACCACTCGATCGCCCTTTGTTACACCAAGATCTGACAAAACACCGGCAAATTTCGCCGTGTATTCGGTAAGCTCTGTGTAGGTGTACTGTTTCTTCGTGTCGGTAACGGGGCTATCGTAGATAAGCGCGGTCTGCTCGCCGCGTCCCTGCTCGACATGAAGGTCAAGTGCGTTATAGCAAGTATTCAGCACGCCACCTTCGAACCATCTGTAAAAAGGCTTATTACTGCTGTTTAAAACACTGTCATAAGGTCTATACCAGTGGATTAACCGTGCGGCATCACCCCAGAATGCATCCGGATCGTTGATTGACATTTCCAATGATTGTGCTTGAGAGAGGTTCTCCATGTAATTGCTCCTTTTTAATTAGCCATAGCATAACTGATTGAATTCATTATTATATTAAATGAACGGTAAATCTAATAATTATTTTTTATAATCACTATACCCCCAGGCTTGAAAACACACGGTTGCACCGGCATTACAGTTTTACAATCATATACAATGTTTGCTCACTTATATGCAGAACAAATGATGTAAAATAAATTGAGGAAATAAACGGCAAAATTACAATTATCATCAGAGTAGCAAAATTTATTCTGCCAGTGATGCTTGCATCAATTTGCAGCGCACAATCGTCTGCATCAGGACTTCCTGATAGCATCAAGAACGCGTTAAGTAAATACAACTTTCCAGACAGCAGTATCAGTATCTCTGTCAAACGAACCGATACCAATGAAAATATTCTGGACTGGCGCTCGGATGAGCATGTTAATCCTGCGTCGACATTGAAAATCGTAACTACTTATGCAGGCCTCGATTTGCTCGGCCCCGATTTTACCTGGGAGACCGATTTCTACATCAACAATCAAGTAGTTGATGGTGATGTCGATGGCGATCTCTACATCAAAGGAACGGGCGATCCGCTGTTCATTAATGAAACTCTCGAAACCGCCATTCAGGCTATCCACGAAGCCGATATTAAATCAATCGCAGGTGATTTAGTGATCGATAATACCTACTTCGAAACCGGGACTGCAGTTTCGGAATCTGTATATACGCAATTGCAAAATCCATACCGGGCGCTGCCCGATGCTGCCAATATCAATTTTGGCACCGCTGAATTTAACATCATCACGCAAAAATATTCATCAAGGCCGCAGGTCAATATCAATCCTCCGCTGCCCGGTTACAGATTATTCAGCCGATTGCGCCTGCGGGGTGGACAGTGTAAAAACAGCGATCTCAATCCCAGAATTGAACTCATTCCTCATCAAGGCACGACTACAATTTCATTTTCGGGCCAGTATGCCAAACGTTGCGGCAACAGGTCAATCTACAGGGTAATTACCGAACCCGGCCGTCTGCTCCACGCTGCATTTGCGCATCAGTGGAATAAAAACGGCGGCCAATTTTCTGGGAAATACAGGTATGGAAAAATACCTGAGAATGCCCGCTTGATTCATACACATAGATCACCGAGTCTGGGCGAGCAAATTGCAATCATGAACAAAAAAAGCAATAACGTGATGACGCGTCAGCTGTTTTTAACGCTGGGTGCGGAGGTACACAGCCTACCGGGCACTCTGGAAAAATCGCGCCTGGTTATTCAACGCTGGCTTAAGAAAAAAAATATAGATTTCTCGGACAGTTTCATTGACAACGGATCAGGCCTGTCTAGAAAATCTGTTATCTCAACACAATTACTAAGCGACGTTCTAAACGATGCAGCCAAACATCCCGATGCACAGATGTTCATTGATTCGCTATCAATAGCCGGTATTGACGGCACGATGCGTAATCGATTTATTAATCATCCTGCGCAAGGACAGCTTCACATCAAGACTGGCACCTTGAACGGGGTTCGTGCAATTGCAGGCTATGTCAACAGTAAGTCAGGCAGCCAATATTCTGTGGCAACCATACAGCACCATGCCTCAATTGGTAACGGTCGCGGTAAAGTTATTCAAAACACTATCCTTGACTGGGCTTATCAAAAATAATATCGCGACGGCTTGCTTTAGCAAGGATTGGGCCGATGTGAATTAAAATTCAAAATCCATCGTATTAGCGCTTAATGCGATGAAATTGTGCAATGGATTCTTCAGCACGACGACAGGCAACCAGCCGTCCTGCCAGTTCAATTGACTCAGGAAATGATTCGCTGCATTCAGGCTCCGCAATCGGGCATCGTTGATGAAACGGGCAACCTCTGGGCGGATTCAATGGAGAGGGTAATTCACCCTTGAGTTTAACTCGTTCAGCGCGTTTTGTCGGATCTACAAAAGGTGTGCTGGATAATAAAGCCTGAGTGTAGGGATGAACCGGCGAATCAAAAATCTTATCTCGTGATCCTTTCTCCACCATCTTTCCCAGATACATTACCATAACATCATCAGCGATATGCTCAACCACACTGAGCCCGTGTGAGATAAATACATAAGCGAGACCGAAATCTTGCTGTAAGTCCTTCATTAGATTAAGAACTTGTGCCTGAACCGAAACATCCAGTGCGGATACCGGCTCATCGGCTACCACAACTTTCGGATTCAACATTAATGCCCTGGCAATAGCTATTCTCTGACGCTGCCCACCAGAGAACATATGTGGAAAGCGATGATAGTGCTCCGTGCGCAAACCGACTTTTTGCAGTAACTGCATTGATTTTTCACGGCGCTCACTGGCTGAAAGCCGGGTGTTAATAACCAGAGGTTCCTCAAGTATTGTGCCGATTTTCTTTCGCGGGTTGAGCGATCCATAAGGATTTTGAAAGATCATCTGGACCTTCTGACGCATTTTCTTAAGATCAGATTTTGAAAAATCCTTAATATCAACTCCGTCAATCGTTAGCTCACCGTCTGTAGGTTCTTCGATTAAGGTTAACAGCCGTGCGAGTGTTGACTTACCACAACCGGATTCACCGACAACCGCTAGTGTCTTACCGGCAAACAGCTGAAAACTCGCTCCGTCAAGGGCCTTGACAGTCGCCCGCTGTTTCATCATTCCCTGCCTGACGGTATAGTGTTTTTTCAGGTTGACCGCATCAAGCACCATGGTTGTCATGATCTGGGCTCCAGGGGGAAGAAACAGCGGGTTTCGCCGCTGGCATCCGGAGTCATTTGCGGCTGTTCCCTGGTACAGGCAGGCTGCACTTTCTCACAGCGAGGACTAAACAGGCAACCGCTTGGCCGATCATATGGGCCAGGCACCACACCCGATATGGTTGGCAGTTTTTCAGCACCTTTGCTGCGTTCAGGCAGCGCACGCAAGAGTGCATCTGTATACGGGTGGCGGGGAGCGGTAAACAGCTCGGTCACATGACGGCTTTCAACGAGCTGCCCTGCATACATCACATTGACTATTTCAGCTGTTTCGGCAATCACGCCCATATCGTGGGTAATCAGGATCAGGCCCATGCCCTTCTCTTTCTGTAATTCCAGCAATAGATCCAGAATTTGTGCCTGTATGGTGACATCCAGGGCCGTGGTAGGCTCATCTGCAATCAACAATTTTGGATCACATGCTATTGCCATCGCGATCATTACCCGTTGTTTCATGCCACCGGAAAGCTGATGTGGATAAGCCGATAAGCGTTTAACGGGATCGGGTATGCCGACCAGATCCAGCAGTTCAGCTGCTCTTTTCAACTGCTGTTTTTTACTGCCGCCCTGATGAATTTTTATGGCCTCTGCAATCTGATAGCCGACGGTGAAACATGGATTCAGGCTGGACATCGGCTCCTGAAAGATCATTGCAATATCTCGGCCCGTTATCTGCCGGCGATCGGCGACTGACAAACTTGTCAGGTCCTGGCCGTCAAAGATCATTTTGTCGCACTCAATAATGCCGGGATAGGCGATCAGGCCCATGAGCGCCATCATAGTGACGCTCTTGCCTGATCCAGATTCGCCCACCACGCCCAGCACATCGCCTTCATTCATGGTAATGCTGACATCGTTGACCGCTTTAAAGTCACTGAAGGTGACCGTTAGATTTTCAATTTCAAGCAATGCCATGATCAGCGCTTGAGCTTGGGGTCCAGCGCATCACGCAGACCGTCGCCCATAAGATTAAAACTCAGAACGACAATTAATATTGCCAGTCCAGGAAATGCCACCACCCACCATGCACGCTGAATAAACTGCAGCGCGTTTGATAGCATTGTTCCCCATTCCGGGGTCGGCGGCTGCGCACCGAGTCCGAGGAAGCCTAAAGCAGCCAGATCAAGGACCGCAGTTGAAAACCCCAGTGTTGCCTGCACTATTAATGGTGCCATGCAGTTTGGCAACACGGTAATCAGCATAAGGCGTAACAATCCGGCGCCGCTGATTTTTGAGGCTGTGACATAGTCTTTATTAGCCTCGGAAATTACCGCTGCACGGGTAAGTCTTACAAAATGCGGGAGCTGCACAATCACCACAGCCATCGCTGCATTTATCAGGCTGGGCCCAAGTATTGCAACAATCACAATCGCCAGCAACAAACTCGGCAGGGCGAGCATAATATCCATGGCACGCATGATCAGAATCTCTGTCACTCCGCGAAAGAAACCGGCAATCAGTCCCAGAGCGATGCCTAGAAAAACCGCCAGCGCAACCACCATAAATCCTACTGACAGCGATATACGGGCGCCATAAACTATTCTTGAAAACATGTCACGCCCGATATCGTCGGTGCCGAACAAAAATCGACTCGATCCATCCACTGCCCAGGACGGGGGCACCAGCAGCGCGTCACGAAACTGCTCATTCGGATCATGGGGTGCCAGAATCGGTGCAAAAAGGGCCAGCAGTACCAGGATCACAATAATTGTCAAACCCATCACAGCGCCTCTGTTCTGGCGAAAATATT
>JAHEKD010000059.1 GCA_024638545.1 Gammaproteobacteria bacterium | reverse complement strand
GGGTACGGAAATGACGGCGTCCCGTACGATTTCGGAAACATTTGCCATGATAGGTAATGACAGTCCGATAACCGCCTTAACCCAGTCCGGCACGTATATGGATATTCCGAACACACTCACTTCAAACGGGAATGTCAGCATGACCACAAATAACAGCACCAGCCAGGGTGAGTTACGGAAAAATTGTGTGATCAAAAAGCAAAACCTCCGCAACCAACCGTGCACTGAGATCTGCCCCAACCCCAAGACAATGCCGGTGACCGTACCGATGAGCATGACCAGCAAACTGATTAAAAAAATTAAAAAAGAATCCGCTTTTTAGCAAAAAGGGCATCCACCGAACCAGCGCATCAACGGCCCTGGCGGTGCTGTAATTTGACTGGGCCAGCGCCATGGACGAGGCCGTGATCATTAACAGTACAAGAATAAAGACTTTAAACAGTGAAATCCCGCCCAGCCAGCGGGTAAACGCCGTGCTGCCGGGATCAAAATGATCACAGCGCATGCGAACCGGCTTTGAAACCGCGAAATCAGTTTTCAAATTACGATTGATACCCGGAATCTTCTTCATGGGCTAAACACCGTACCCCGGGATCTTAAGCTGGCGTTCCCAGCGGTTCATACCCATGACAATCACGCCAACCAGCACAATATAGAAAATGAATAAAAACAGCAGCTGTACAACCGGCGGCGTGTTGCGAAAAAACCGGATATAGCCCTGCACGATATGACGCAGCCATTTAATCTTCGAGCCCTGCAGCCACGCCCCGAGAATCCCGATGACGACACTTAAAATCAGGCAAATTATCGATAACTCAAGGGTCACGCCAATGCCGCTCAAAACGCGCTGAATCTCAACCGGCTCATAGAAGAAAATAAAATTCCAGCGAGGGTGATCCTCGGCAAGTTGTCGAAAAAATTCAGCAATAAATTCGGGCATTGAAATTCTGCAATCCGGAAATAAAACAGAGGTTTGGTCAAGACCAAACCTCTGTGTTCATATGTAAGCTATTCGGCCATCCAGTCTTTGTATTTTTCGTGCTGATCGGCCAGGTACTGGGTTGGCTGTATGCCCCATTTCTCCTCCAGCTCAATCAAGCGTCCTGACTGGTGCCAGTTGAATATCATGCCGGACATGAACCGTCCCCAGATCCCGTCGACCTCCTCCAGCGGCACAGCCAGTGCCCAAGGATTGTCATCTTCCGTTTGCAGCGGCATTTCATAGTCATCCCAGTCACCGCTGGCCAGATCAGCCATAATTGACGAATCGTCATAGACCCAGGCGATAGATTTTTATCTCGCAGCGCCTGTTTTGACTCGGCATTGCCGGTAAAGGCGACAATCTTTGCACCGTATTGTTCCTCAACGATTTGATTATAGAAGGCGCCCTGCTTTCCGCAGACCGGCTTGTCACGCAGCTCTTCCCAATCCTTTAATCCAACTGCTTTGGGTACCAGCACATTGGTACCGGAGGTGTAGTAATTCGGCTGGGGAATGCCAACGATTTTGCGACGGTCTTCGCGATCAGACATGGTAGCGATCATCAGGTCAATCTTGCCCTGCTCAAGAAACTGCATGCGGTTTGACGACTGCACCGCGACGAGTTCAAGCTCAACCCCCAGGGCATCGGCAACATCCTGTGCCATGTCGACTTCCATGCCCACAATTTCGCCGCTTTCATTACGAAAGCTCCACGGATTCTAGTCGGCTTTAACACCAACAATCAGCTTGACCTTCTCAATGACAGACATAAATCGTTCATTGGCTGCCTGCGCCTGGACACTTACTAACGTGAATAGAGCGCAAATCATGGCCAATACTGTTTTTTTCATGGTTTTAATCCTAATGTGTTTGGATGAATTACAAACAATCACTCTAGCAGAAATCGAACTGCCTTCTATGATTTGGTTTTGGTTCAAATGACAGTACGACTTTATTATTCGCCGTTTAACCTGACAATAACCTACGCCGTCGCGACAGGCTAAAAACCGGGCCAGCGAACATCAACACGCCTTCATCATCATTAAAGTAAAAGTTACCAGCGGATTCATTCTGATGAACGGCGTATCATCACCAGACAGCTTTTGACCGTACTTTTTCGATGAATTATAGCGACCTGCCTGCTGCCAGACCTGCAAATATGTTTTATTAATGACTACCTCGGTCGTGCCGTGGTTTCGTGCAATTCGCAGTGCCACTCCTTACAACAAGCTTATAGTCGCATCGTACAGGCTGGTAAATGCCTGCTGATCTTTCTGTACGATCCTGGTTAACAATAAATGCATGTCTGCATTTTGTTTCCGTGCGGTCGATAAGCAATTTATTGAAGATCGATAGTTTTTTCAGCCTGATCTGCCAGATACAAACGCACCCCAAGTGCATCTCTTCCCTGCTCAAGCGGGTAAACGCCAGAATTCCCCTGCTTTAATTCCTCCCACTTTGAATCTTCCACGCCAAGTGAAGTGAAGAATTGTCCGTGTCGGTTATGGCACGGCTTTGAGTTTTAGGTCCGTCAAAGTTTACTGTTGCACAACCGCTTATAAGCGAAATACACAACGCTATCGCCACCAGATTCAATGACCGGTTCATTTGATATGTATTCATTGTCGTCACGCTATGATATACAGGGGCAAATGATATTAGTATATGCAGGTCTCACTTATAATTGCCATATATCCAGGATAATCAATCAGTGCAGAAGCGTTTCACCGGGAAGGATCAGGCTGTCCGAGTCAAAATGCCGATGGCAAAGGTTTCAATGCAAACTTTAGTGATGGTTGTTCAGATCGGCGGTTATCTGATTCAGCGAAACTGGCGCAGCAGATTGCAGATCAATGGCTAGGCGAATACAATGATGAACTGCCTGTTGTAGGTTCGGGGATCTTAATACCGAACGAATTTGAGAAACGGCTTCGTCATCAATAAGCTTGCCGATGACGGAAAAAACGAAAACACTTTCATTCAATCCGGTAGCAGATTCCCGGGCTGATCACGTGAATTACGCCGTGAAGATGAATCAATTGAGTACTATCAACGCAAATGAGTATAAACAGAAATGCAAAAACCAGATAAATCACCCGACAGGGAAGTGATCAAAGCATTCGAGGCTGCAGGGGTCATCGATTATCTTCAATACCTGCAATCGGGTAAGAGCCTGATGTGGATCAATTTCAAGGCCGGTGTGGCCCGCGGTTTGGGTATAACAGTGGGCGCGACACTGGTGTTGGGGATCACGATCTGGATACTGGCCAGACTGGTTGATCTGCCTGTTATCGGTGAGTATTTTGAGCAGGCGATGCTATACATCAACGAGTACACGGAAAACACCAATTACAATGCGGAACTCATCGAAATCACTGAACTGCTGCAAGAAATCAGGGAAAACACCGAACAATGAACACCACTCAAATTAGCCTATAGCAATACCATCTTATGCTACATGGTAGCAATCCGCTACTCCCATCAGATGGGTCACCCGACGACCGACCGACTTGGGCTGTGCGAGTGATATCGTCTTCAGGTCACCCTGAAGTATCAGGCCCTTGATCATGGAATAACGGTACCGACGGAACAAGATTTGAGAATTTATTCCCTTCGTCGCCTGACTTCAGGCACCGGTCGTCGTTGTGCGCAGACCGGCGGCGGGCAACCTGACGCGCGCCGTTTGTGCCCGGGTACAGTGAAGCGCGGTACGGGTTTGGTGTCACTCGCCGCTGCGATTCATTGAGACAGGCCGAAAAACCCGTTGCACACAAGCAGCACACAAGTTATCAGGAACAATATTTTGACGATTATTACCACCATGGGTGATGTGCAGTGGCGGCTTGGAATAACTATTCTAGGTAATCTACCCATGACTTGGTAGTATTGGGAACCAATCATACACCCGCTTCGTTTAAATAAATCGGTTGATGGTATGTTGGCCAACAGGCGAATCCGCGTTTAAAGCTATCATATTGTCTTAATTCATCTCTATATGGGAACTTCAGCCTATGGTGCAAGCAGCTACGACGAATCACAATGACAGGCTTAAACCAAAACGCGTTCTCTCGTTAAAAAATTTATGGCCTTTTTTAAACCCTTATCGCCTACAGATGAGCATTGCTTTTGTGTTGTTATGCCTGGCCTCTGCAGCGTTACTATTAGTGCCATTAGCATTTCGAGATTTAATTGACGTGGGCTTTGGCACAAGTGATGGCACAACCCCTGCTGTTAACACTGATACCAAGTTTGACGTGCTGTTTGGTTTAGCCGCTTTTTGGGCGCTTATGGTTGCCTCACGGTATTATATGGTTTCGTGGATAGGCGAACGCGTTACGGTGGATTTACGTAGTGCGGTTTTTGCCAGCGTAATAAGGCAATCGCCTCAGTTTTTTGAAACCTTACAAACGGGCGAGGTACTTTCACGCTTAACGGGTGATACTACGCTCATTCAAACGGTTGTAGGTAGTTCAGCGTCGATGGGTTTACGCAGTTTGTTTCAGTTTACGGGCGGCATGATTATGCTTGCCGTTACCAGCTTTTACCTGTTTTCAATCAATATTGGTTTAATGATCTGTTTGATTTTCCCAATCATGTTAATCGGTCGTACAGTCAGAAAACTCTCACGTGAATCGCAAGACCGTATTGCCGATAGCTCAGCCATGGCTGGTGAAATTTTAAATGCAATTGCAACAGTACAATCTTACACACAAGAAGCGCGCGAAATTAAACGCTTTGCCGACAGCGCACATTTAAGCTTTTTAACCGCTATTCGACGCGTAAAGGTCAGGGCACTACTCACCGCGGTGATTATTACCGCCGTGATGGGCACGATTATTTTTGTATTATGGTTAGGCGCGCGCCAGGTGAGCGCGGGCATGATGACACTTGGCGAACTGGCTTCCTTTGTCATATATGCCGCTATGGTAGCAGGCAGTGTGAGCACAATAGCACAGGTATGGGGAGACATTATGCGTGCCGCCGGGGCTACTGAGCGTTTGCTTGAATTATTGCATACAGAAACAGCGATTACTGACACTGCTAACCCATTACCACTAGCCAGCGAATCCCGGGCCGAGATCAAATTCAACAATGTGAAATTTCACTACCCTTCGCGGCCGCTCACATCTGCGTTAGACCAAGTTAATCTGGTCATTAACGCAGGTGAAACCGTAGCTTTGGTTGGGCCATCAGGTGCAGGAAAAACCACTATTTTTCATCTGTTATTGCGGTTCTACGATGCGCAATCCGGCAGCATCGCCATTAATGGCCAAAATATTAGTCACATTAGCTTGCATGATTTACGTCGTCTGATTGCGATTGTACCGCAGGACCCTGTTATTTTTTCTGCCAATGTAATGGAAAACATACGCTACGGACAACCAGACGCGGCGGATGAAGCAGTTATAGACGCAGCCAATGCCGCTCAAGTTACGCAATTTGTTCCGCAATTACCCGATGGTTACCACACTTTCCTAGGTGAACGTGGTATACGCTTATCGGGCGGGCAAAGACAACGCATTGCGATTGCGCGCGCCATGTTAAAGAACGCACCTGTTTTATTATTAGATGAAGCTACCAGCGCACTGGATGCTGAATCTGAAATACTCGTTCAAGAAGGACTCAATGCCGCCATGCAAGGCAGAACCACACTGATTATTGCCCACCGGTTAGCCACAGTACAAAAAGCCGATAGAATCGTCGTAATGGAAAACGGCAAAATTGTAGAGACGGGTGATGCGATCGAACTTCGCAAAAAAGGTGGCTTGTATGCAAGGCTTGCTGAATTGCAGTTTGAAAACTGATCGCCGAAACCTGAAGGAATCAAAGTGACAATCAACCCATCTTTTTACAAGAAAACCATAGTTAACACTAATCCGCCGAAGCGGGATTTTTTTAATGTTACTTTTGGCATTCCAATTTCAATTCGAAGACGAGGCAAGGTGATAAGCCGTTTGCAAACAAGGCAATGCGGGTAAAATCAGTGACAGTTAACTAAATTATGAGAAGCGCTGATAGTATGTTATGTTATTGGGATATAAGTAGTGCATTACAAGGAACTAGACTATGGCAAGGATCGCCCGAGTTGTCGTGCCTCATTACCCTCATCATGTCACTCAGCGAGGGAGTCGCAGGCAAACAACGTTTTTTCATCATTCCGACTACCAGCTATATATAGATTTACTGGCAGAGCAAAAAAATAAGTTCAACATTTCGATATGGACATATTGCTTAATGCCTAATCATGTTCACCTTATTATCACACCTGAAAACGAAACGGGAATGTCCAATTGTTTGTCGCGCACCCACAGAAACTACGCATTAAAGATCAACAAACGTAATGGTTGGACAGGCCATCTGTGGCAAGAACGATTTTGCTCGTTCGTGATGGATGAGGTCCATCTCATGGCCGCAGTACGATATGTGGAACTGAACCCGGTACGGGCAGAACTTTGTAAATCGGCAGATCAGTGGCCGTGGTCAAGTGCCCGAGCGCACTTATCGGGAATCGATGATCAGCTGGTAGATGTGAAGCCCATGCAGGATCGAGTCAATGATTGGGAAGAATACTTACAAGGTGAAAATGATTCCGCAATTATAAAGGTGGTGAGAAAACATACTAAAACTGGTCGCCCGGCAGGACCCAAGGAATTTCTTGTTGAGCTTGAAAAACTTACCGGAAAAACGCTCAGGATGTCGAGGCGCGGCCGCAAGCCGAAGTTAATTAGTTAACTGTCACTGATTTACGGAATTAGTTAACTGTCACTGATTTACCACCGATTTACAACTGTCACTGATTTACCCCTAGTCACTGATTTACCCGGAATTAGTTAACTGTCACTGATTTACCTGATATTTACCCCTAGTCACTGATTTACCCGGAATTAGTTAACTGTCACTGATTTACCACCGATTTACACACCGTTTTACAAATCAACTATCAAAGATTTTTCTTGTGGTCAGGTATGTAAACGATTACACTACTGTAAACACAGGCCAAATTCACGATTGAGGAGACCACCAACAATTAAAGAAGTTGCAACCATGGCAGGGGTATCTGTCGCCACGGTTTCAAGGGCGGTGAATGGAAGCGGGCCTGTAAGTTTAGAAACCCGTGCCATTATTGACAGGGTAATTAATGAATCCGGCTTCCGCCCTAACAGCATAGGTCGTCAGCTCAAAACTGCCCGTACTCATACCATCGGAGTTTTGGTCCCAAGTCTGAAAAACCCAATATTTGCCGATGCCGTCAATGGCATTGAGTGTGCCGCACAAAATAAAGGCTATAACGTGCTGCTGGCTTCCTCTGGCTACAGTACCGATAGAGAGAGTTCTGCAGTGGACACTTTCCTGAACAGTCGTGTTGAAGGTCTGGTACTGACAGTGGCTGATGAAGAAAAAAGCCAGGCACTGTCCAGCCTTTCGTCGGCAGGAATACCATTCGTGCTGATGTTCAATCCTGTTAAAAACTCCAGTTACTCCACAATCAGTATTGATAATCGTAAAGCCGCTTTTGAATTAGTCTGCCAAATGTTAAAGCTGGGCCATCGACGAATTGCAATGATTGCGGGCAAGTTTTCCGAATCGGATCGATCGATCGAACGACAGGCCGGCTATCAGGATGCGTTGAGACATTATGGCATCGATCAAGTATTGATTACAGAAGTTGGGTTTGAAAACCAGGATGTAAGTGAGCAGATAAACGCTCTTCATGAGGCTAAAAACCCACCTACAGCCTATTTTTGTTCTACCGATGTAATTGCCATCGCGACGATACGTGCCCTGACTCAGATAGGAAAGAATGTACCAACTGATGTCTCGGTCGTTGGATTCGATGGAATCTCGGTTGGAGAATGGCTAACTCCCAGTCTGACCACGGCTGTGCAACCTGCAGAACAAATGGGTGAGTGGGCCATGCAGCATTTGATTGAACGAATTGATGAGGACGTACCGGTTAAAAACCTGGTTCTGCCACATCAACTGCGACAAGGAGAATCGTTAGTGAATCCACCAATCTGACGTGGATCGTGGGGTATACCCTAACGCTGTTGAACTTTAAAATGAAATTTACTACATCGTATTAACTATCACAGGAGAATAGCTATTTATGAGCATGAAAAATCTAAAACTCACACTGATTGGCCTCAGCACACTGGTACTGTCCAGTGTTGCAGTTAAAACAATGGCAGCAGATGCTATTTGTTATAACTGCCCGCCCCAGTGGGCCGATTGGGCCTCACAACTGGAAGCCATTAAAGAAAATCTGGGACTCGAAATTCCTCATGACAACAAAAACTCAGGTCAGACACTTTCGCAATTACTGGCTGAGAAAGACAACCCGGTCGCAGACGTTGCCTATTATGGTGTTTCGTTTGGTATTGCTGCAAAAAATGAAGGTGTTGTAGAACCTTATAAACCGGCGAACTGGGACGACATAGCTGAAGGCTTAAAAGACCCCGATGGTCACTGGTTTACCATCCACTCCGGCGCATTGGGTTTGTTTGTCAATGTTGAAGCGTTGGGCGATGTGCCCGTACCCACTTCCTGGGCTGATTTACTTAAACCTGAATACAAGGGCCTTGTTGGCTACCTCGATCCATCAAGTGCCTTCGTAGGTTATGCCGGTGCGGTGGCGATCAACCGGGCGATGGGGGGCACACTGGATGACTTTGGACCTGCGATTGAATTTTTCCAAAAACTTGCAGAAAACGACCCGATCGTGCCCAAGCAAACGTCCTATGCACGTGTGTTGTCCGGCGAAATTCCAATTTTATTTGACTATGACTTCAATGCCTATCGAGGCAAATACAAAGATAATGCCAATGTCGAATTTGTAATTCCTGCAGAAGGTACAGTGGTCGTGCCCTATGTCATGAGCCTGGTAAAAAATGCACCCAATGCTGAAAACGGCAAAAAGATTCTGGATTTCATCATGTCAGATACCGGCCAGGCCGTGTGGGCCAACGCCTTTTTACGCCCGGTTCGCGCCAGCGCCATGTCAGAAGAAGCACAATCAAAGTTTTTGCCTGCCTCTGAATACGAGCGTGCTACACCTCTGGACTACGGCAAGATGGCAGAGGTCCAAGAAGCGTTCGGTGAGCGCTATCTCGAAGAGGTTCGATAAGATCAATTAAACAAACACCAAAGCCGGTCAGGCTTTGGTGT
>JAHEKD010000058.1:3539-9173 GCA_024638545.1 Gammaproteobacteria bacterium | reverse complement strand
TACGATGAAATCAATCTCAGGGAATCGTTCGAATATTGATAAATAGACATTTTTTTGACCTTGTTTTTTAATTTCAGCCCAAATAGTGCAGTCCGGATTTGCACATCCACAATCAGGTGCATAATGATGTGGCCGGTACGGATAAAAATAAGTCTTAACCTCTCCACAGGAGAAACCGTGATCATCGTTTGCAATGATTGTGTCTAATAAGGTTGTTCCACTGTATTGTGCACCAGCAACAAAGATGACCTTTTTTTTACTCACTACTTTTTTCCTTCCCTAACATCATTGATTCAAATTCTTAATACTGGACGGTGCGCTGGATTATGCTTTTGGTACAATTTATTAAGGTGGTATTTTATATCATCCATGTGAATATAAGAGTATTTAACCTGTAATGACATATAAATTCACAACTTCAACTGTTAAGCGACTATTCATTCAAATCTCAGGCTTTATTCAGTGTCGTCTACCTATAATGGGGTTCTGATTGAAATCAGACTTCCTCTCCTCTCTTGTGTCAAGGAGCGCCCGGCCCAACCGGGCGCTCTATTTAGTAACTTAAAGCACTTATTGTTCATACAAACAGATGAGCTGAATCTTATATCCGGGTATCGTTAGCCTTCAAACTAAAAAAACTAACAGTTCAAGACTCTTCATTAATGATCATATTTATAACATTAAAACGATATAATATTTTATTATTATCTCTGTAAGAAGGAGGAGTGCAGACGGCTAAGACCTTTAAAAGTGACTGTCTTTTGCATGAGGCAGGTGCGGTTTTGTTTTTTTACTTGAGCGACTCCCGCCTTGTATGCCTTTGTTGTTCAACCAGATATAGTGCAGACTATAGTCAAATATAAATCAAAGGTATAGACGCCGTTCCCCACAGCTGCTAAGTACATTAGCACTAGGATGAGGCCTTATAGTAAAACCAAGCATCAGTTTCTAGTCCGCATTTCTCACCGGACTAAGTCGCGAGACGGCTAAAGGATGCGTCCTGTATGGGTTTTACGACCAAAGGCCGGCATTATGTTATCAGCATATGTGCCGGCACAAGGGCCCGCAGGCATCGTTGACACTCTGTCGAGGACCCTGAGCGAGTAAAATGCCCACAGGGCGTGGCAAGGGTCCGTCGCAGTAGTAGGGTGGTGAGAAATGCGGGCTAGCCATCTTCAAGGCGGCCGGGCCTGCAAAATTTACAGTGGATGAGGATCAGAGTTAAGATCATCAGTGTATTCATATTAACGAAAATGTGAGCTTCTTTACCTCTTCATCGCATCTCGATATTTCTTTGAGGCCGGTTACTGCACCTGCAGGTAATCAGGCCCCTGATTGGTGAGGCGAGGATTAGCAGGCAGTGATCTACATGATAGCTGCCAGTTGATTATCCGTTTGGTCGATAAATCATTTATAAGCGATTGATAAAATACTAAACTAGGCAGATTCAATCTATTTAATTACAATGACTCGCCCACACAGCCATACTCATTTGCATGATCACAGTCATCACCATGCCCATGAAGTTACCGATAAAGACAGCGCGCGGCGTGTCCTGATCGCCATGGTCCTGATCGCAGTCTTCATGCTTGTCGAAGTTGCGGGCGGTATTTATTCACAGTCTTTGGCACTACTCGCTGACGCCGGCCATATGCTCAGTGATTTTGCCGCCCTGTTGTTAACCTGGATGGCCTTTCGGATCAGTGATAAAAAGCCGGATTTAAAACGTAGTTATGGTTATCACCGTTTTCAGGTGCTGGCTGCATTTGTTAATGCGCTGACATTACTGTTCATCGCTGCATGGATTTTAATTTCTGCCATAAAACGGTTATTTCAGCCAGCCGAAGTACTCGCAGGACCAATGCTGCTGATTGCGATCATTGGCCTGCTGGTCAATATCATCGCTTTTTTGATTTTACAGCAGGGTGATAAGCACAATCTTAATGTTAAAGGGGCAGCGATACATGTTCTGGGGGACCTGCTGGGTTCAGTTGCGGCGATTGCAGCATCGCTCATTATCATGACAACCGGCTGGATGAGGGCTGATCCAATACTGTCGATGATGGCCGTAATATTTATCACTAAAACTGCGTGTGGTGTTTTTAAGGACTCGGGCCATATTTTACTGGAAGGCACGCCGGAAACAGTTGAGCCTCATCATTTACGCCAGGAACTGGAGCAGGCTGTACCGGAAATTAGAAATATTCATCATATCCATATCTGGTCACTCACCGGCAATCGGCCCGTGCTTACCATGCATGCAGATGTCGATAAGGGCGTTGATCATAATAAGATTCAGGCCAGTATACACAAAGCATTGAAAGATAAGTTCAGTATCCACCATGCCACCGTTCAGCTCGAATGTGATCGATGTCACGATGATCACTGTTAGCCCGCATTTCTCACCGGAGATCTTAGCGAGACGGTTAAAGGATGCGGCCTGTATGGGTTTTACGACCCAAGGGCCGGCAGGCATCGTTGACACGATGTCGAGGACCCTGACCGAGTAAAATGCCCACAGGGCGTGGCAAGGGACCGTCGCAGTAGTAGGGTGGTGAGAAATGCGGGTTAGCATCGCTAAAGTAAACGATAGTAGCAGGGCGCCCGCATCAAACTAACTGGTTAATCGATCAAGTACCCGGGACCCGGAAAAAGCAGCTGTATCACAGGGCGCCGGCTAAAATCCTGGTGGGCGCGCATTCTCTGGTCTGGTCATTTCAGCTGCACCCATGAATGTCTCAATGATTGCATCATCTTTGCGTTTATTCAGGCAGGCGATATACTCCGTGTGTCTTGTCTTAACATCCCTGATTAGCAGCGGATGCAGTCGTTTATCATGTCCGAACTCACTTTCTGCAACGATACCTATACCAAGGCCAGCGGCGACAGCTTCACAAACACCTTCCCGGGCCCCTATGATGACCAGATTTTCTTCGTCAAGTGTCATTTTCCGGTGTTTGACAATCGTCTCAAATCGTAAACGCGTGCTTGAGCCTCTCTCCCTTAACACAATTCGCGCTCCGACAAGATCGGTAAGCTTGATGCTGCGCTTGATCGCCCATGGATGCTGCAGGTTGACAAAGGCAATAAGACGATCATTTAATAATGGCAGACTGTACAAGTTCTTTAAGGTTCTTATTCCCGGTAAAACGATTACGCCATATTGTCTGGCGTAAAGCGCATTGAGTAACTGTTTAGAGTTGCCGAAATTGATTTTAACTTTAACGTCAGGATAGATACTTTGATAAATTGCGATCAAGGGTATCACCAGGTAGGGTGAATCGGCGCCAATTCTTAATACACCTGCGGTTCCGGAGTGAGCGGCGAGTAATAATTGTTCGGCTTCCAGCTCGAAAGCAAATAGCTTTTGAGTAATGGTGTATAAAGAATGCCCGTTAATCGTAAGTTTTACGCCGCGCCCGCGGCGATCGAACAAATTAACCCGGTAGCGTGATTCTAGCTCTTTAACCTGCGCAGAAAGAGTCGGCTGAGACACATGATGTGCCGCTGCGGCTGAAGAAAAGCTGCCTTCGCTGGCGACAATATGAAAAGCATGCAGGCATGTTCTATTTATAGACATTATCTATATTATAGTATTAATAATATGGATTGAATAAATAGTAATTTTTAATATATTTGAAGTATCCGGCATTTATCAATCAGAAAAACAGATTAATAGGTAAGCGTTGAGCTTAGAGGATTAATGGACAGTTTATCTACCATAGACACAAAAACAGAAGAGCCCTGGCTGTTTACACCAGGCCCGCTGACGACTTCAAGCACCGTAAAGCAGGCCATGATGCATGATTATGGCTCCAGGGATAATACATTTATCGATATCAATGCTTCAATCAGGAAAAGGTTGGTCGGCATAATCAATGGCGGTGATGACTTTATCTGTATACCTTTGCAGGGTAGCGGCACATTTGTTATAGAGGCCATGATTAGCACACTGGTACCCAAAACCGGCAAGCTTCTGGTGCTGGTTAACGGTGCTTATGGCAAGCGAATTTGCCGAATATGTGATTACCATCAGCGAGAATACCGGGTCAATGAAACTGCCGAGGATGAGCCGGTTGATCTCCAATTACTGGATAAAAGACTCACTCAGGACAGTGCAATCACGCACGTTATGGTGGTACATTGTGAGACCACATCGGGCATACTGAATCCGGTGGATGAGGTTGCCGGTATTGTTGAAAAACACGGACGTGAATTGATGATCGATGCAATGAGCGCTTTTGGAGCCATCAGCCTGGACGCGGCTGTAACAAGGTTCTCCAGCGTGGCCGCATCCAGCAACAAATGTCTTGAGGGAGTGCCCGGAATGGGGTTTTGCCTGGTCCGAAAATCAGTCATTGAGCAATGTCAGGGAAATTGTGGTTCTTTAAGTCTTGATTTGTACGATCAGCTGATGGCCATGGAAAAAAATGCACAATGGCGTTTTACACCGCCGACACATGTTATTTTGGCTTTAAATCAGGCACTGGATGAGTTTGATGCCGAGGGTGGAGTTAAAGGTCGCGGCGCTCGTTACAGAAAAAATTGTGACATTTTGATGAAGGGCATGATTGAGTTGGGCTTTAAACCGCTTCTGAAACCCGCTCTGCAGGCACCGATTATTCTCACGTTTCATTTGCCGGCAGATCCTCATTTTGATTTCCAGGAGGTTTACGATTACCTGCGTGCGCGCGGATACGTTATTTATCCTGGAAAGTTAACCGTTGCTGATTCTTTCAGGATTGGTTGTATCGGTCGATTGAATGCACAGCACATGCAGGCTGTCATTGGTGCGATTGCTAAGTACCTGCAATCGAACAATATTAATCTCAAGCAGCATAAATCATCTTAACAAA
This sequence comes from Gammaproteobacteria bacterium, assembly GCA_024638545.1. Lineage (GTDB taxonomy): Bacteria > Pseudomonadota > Gammaproteobacteria > Arenicellales > JAHEKD01 > JAHEKD01. The sequence continues at coordinate 4,317 of JAHEKD010000058.1, read as the reverse complement.
AGGGAATTAATGAACAGTTCAAAGAAAATTAGCGTAACTATTAACGGGCGTGATTATCACTTGCCGGATAAGCCCGTTGTCATTGTGTGTATTGACGGTAGTGAACCGGGTTATGAAGGCTGTGATAATGGGGGTTATATTGAAAGAGCCGTCGCTGCTGGAAAAATGCCCTTTACCGCTAAACTCATTGAAAGCGGAACAGTGACAACGGCCAGCTCGCAGATACCAAGTTTCACCAATCCCAATAACCTATCAATCATTACCGGAGTTCCGCCTGCTGTCCACGGAATTAGTGGCAATTATTTCTATGACCGTGATGCTGATCAGGAAGTAATGATGAATCATACTCGCTTTCTCAGGGCGCCGACCATAATGCAGGGGCTTTACGATGCCGGTGCAAAAGTCGCAGTGATTACCGCAAAAGATAAATTACGTACACTCTTAGGGAACGGTCTCAGGTTCGACGACAGCAGGGCTGTTTGTTTTTCCGCAGAATGTGCTGATCAGGCAAACATGCGGGACAACGGTATCGAAAATGTGCTGGCGCTTGTTGGTAAACCTTTACCGGAAGTTTACAGTGGTGATTTAAGTGAGTTCGTTTTCGCTGCGGGAGTGAAACTGATTGATGAAATGCGCCCTGATATTATGTACCTGTCTACGACGGATTATATACAGCATAAATTTGCCCCTGGCAGTGATGGGGCAAATGATTTTTATTCGATGATGGACGGTTATTGGCAGCAAATTGATGAGCGCGGCGTAATTTTGGCCTTGACGG
>JAHEKD010000058.1:0-3529 GCA_024638545.1 Gammaproteobacteria bacterium | reverse complement strand
GGATCACGGTATGAAGGCTAAACATGATGACCAGGGAAACAGCAACGCGATTTATCTTAGAGATCTGCTGGATGAATGGCTGGGGAAAGACCGGTTCCGCGTTATATTACCCATTACTGATCCCTACGTGCTTCATCATGGCGCCCTGGGTGGATTTGCAACCGTCTATCTGAATGAAGCATCTAAAATTTGCGAAGTCATCGAAAAACTGAAAAAAACGCCAGGTATCGATTATGTCAGGGACAGTGATGCTGCCTGTAAAGAACTTGGGCTTCCCAGAGATCGAGTAGGTGATATTATTGTCACGTGTCAGGGCCACACAACATTGGGGACAACACCGTCAAGACATGACTTGTCCAACATGAAGGAACCTTTGCGCTCACACGGAGGATTTACTGAGCAGATAGTTCCGTTTATGATTAACAAAAAACTTGAGGAGGACTTGAGTGTAAGAAATTTAAGAAATTTCGATATTTTCGATGTTGCAATCAATAGCGTTTAAAGGAGTTAGTAATGAGTGTAAGACATGAACCGATGCGAATCGCAGGTGACAGGGTCGATGCAATTGAGAAAATTCAAGTTCTCAATCCATTTAATGATGACGTGGTTGGAACAGTACCGGCGGGCACGGCGGAAGACGTCAGACGTGCGTTCAACATTGCAGGTAACTATCAGCCAACACTGAGTCGCTATGAGCGCCAGGAAATCTTGTTTACGACTGCCAAAAAGCTGGTGGAAAGAAGAGATGAGATTTCAGACTTAATTACAGCCGAACTTGGAATTTCAAAAAAAGATTCTATTTACGAAGTCGGCAGGGCATATGATGTTTTTTCACTGGCAGCCCAACTGGCAATTTTAGATGACGGCGAAATTTTTTCGTGTGACATCACCCCTCAGGGCAAGCAGCGTAAAATTTACACAATGCGCGAACCGCTGAGCGCTATATCTGCAATTACACCATTTAACCATCCATTAAATATGGTAGCACACAAAATTGCCCCGGCTATTGCCACCAATAACTGCATGGTTGTCAAGCCTACTGAACTTACCCCGTTAACAGCGTTGATTCTGGCAGATGTGCTCTATGATGCGGGATTACCGCCGCAAATGCTTTCAGTTGTAACCGGCTGGCCTAAAGATATTGGCAAAGAAATGCTGACTAATGAGAATATCGAGCTGATTACTTTTACTGGTGGTGTGCCTGTTGGTAAGTTAATTGCCAATACTGCCGGCTACAGGAGAACAGTACTTGAACTGGGCGGTAACTCGCCGTTGATCATTATGGATGACGCTGATCTGGACAAGGCAGCCGAATTAGCCGTTGCCGGTGCAACTAAAAATTCCGGGCAGCGATGTACAGCGGTTAAACGCATACTGTGCATTGAATCGATTGCGGATGAATTTGTGGCCGTGTTAACAGCAAAAGCGGCCCGGTTAAAGTACGGTGATCCGATGGATCCAGACACAGATGTGGGTACTGTTATCAATGAACAGGCGGCCACCCTGTTTCAAAACCGGATTATTGATGCCGTTGAAAAAGGCGCAACGCTGGTACACGGTAATAATCGTGAAGGTGCCGTATTTCCACCGACTGTCATTGATCATGTCCCTTATGATTGTGACCTGGTCAGGGAAGAAACGTTTGGTCCTGCGATTCCTGTCATACGTTGCAAGGACATTGATGATATCATTCGAATCAGTAATTCAACGGCCTTTGGATTGTCCAGCGGTGTGTGCACCAACCGATTAGAGGATATTACCCGCTTTATCAAGGAGCTGAAAACCGGAACTGTTAATATTTGGGAAGTACCGGGATACCGGATCGAAATGTCGCCTTTTGGCGGCATTAAGGATTCAGGGCTGGGTTATAAAGAAGGCGTCGTTGAGGCGATGAAGTCTTTTACTAACATTAAAACCTATTCATTACCCTGGTAATGATTTACTAAACACAAACAGGAGACTTAGATGAAAAATCTATCACTTAAAACAGTGATCTGTTTTGCAGCAATACTATTGATAAGTGTTGTTCGGGCAGAATCAGAACTCACGGTATATACTGCGGTGGAAGCAGAAGATCTTGCTAAATATGCAGAGCGCTTTAATGCTGACCATCCTGATATTAAAATTAACTGGGTACGCGATTCAACCGGTATCGTTACCGCCAAATTATTAGCTGAAAAAGAGAATCCTCAGGCTGACGTTATCTGGGGATTAGCTGCAACAAGTCTACTGTTGATGAAGGCAGAGGACATGCTGGAGCCTTATGCACCAAAAGGTGTGGAAGCGCTCGATCCCAAATTCGTTGACAAGTCAGATCCACCGACCTGGACAGGTATGGATGCCTGGGTGGCTGCAATTTGTGTGAATACAGTTGAACAGGAGAAATACGGGTTCGCAACGCCCACATCGTGGCAGGATTTAACAAAACCTGAATTTGAAGATCATATTGCAATGCCGAATCCTAATTCATCAGGTACAGGATTTCTTGACGTTTCAAGCTGGCTGCAGATATTCGGTGAAGAAGAAGGCTGGAAATTTATGGATGGGCTGCATGCCAACATTCATCATTACACTCATTCCGGTTCCAAGCCCTGCAAACAGGCGGCTCGTGGTGAAGTTCCGATCGGAGTTTCGTTCGCATTCCGCGGCGCAAAGTCCAAAGCTGACGGCGCCCCGATCGATATTATTATCCCGGAGGAAGGAATTGGCTGGGACATGGAAGCCACGGCAATCGTGAAGGGTACTGATAATATGGAGGCTGCAAAAACGCTTGTTGACTGGTCTGTATCAGAGACTGCGAACAAAATGTACAACGAGGGTTATGCCGTTGTGGCAATACAAAGCCTTGCAAAACCGGTCGAGTATTTTCCGGAAAACATCCCAGAAAAGATGATTGATAATGATTTTGAATGGGCTGCCGCAAACCGTAAAGCCATACTGGCAGAGTGGCAATCTCGCTACGATTCCAAATCCGAACCGAAAAGTTAGTCAAATCGAAACACGCCTCAAGCTAGTGACCTCTCAGGGTCACTAGCTTGTGTTATATCAAATATATATGCCTGAAACTCAAAACGACTATCTTGTCATAGAGGACCTGTCCAAGCGCTTCGGTGATTTTTATGCGCTTAAGGATGTCAATCTGAAAATTGCCGATGGTGAGTTTGTCTGCTTTTTAGGCCCGTCTGGATGTGGCAAGACAACACTCCTCAGGGCAATCGCAGGACTGGATCTGCAATCAAGCGGGCGAATATTTCAAGGCGGAAATGATGTCTCGGTATTGCCCCCTGCAGAACGTGATTTTGGGATCGTTTTTCAATCTTACGCATTGTTTCCAAACCTGACTGTTGAAAAAAATATCGCCTATGGACTGGAGAATCGCAGGACGCCTAAAGACAAGATCCGGATCAGGGTCAATGAACTTCTCGACACGATCGGCATGGCAGAAAAAGCACAATCCTTTCCCTCAAACTTGTCTGGTGGCCAACAGCAGCGTGTTGCTTTGGCCAGAGCGCTCGCTACCTCTCCGAGT
>JAHEKD010000057.1 GCA_024638545.1 Gammaproteobacteria bacterium | reverse complement strand
CAGTTTCATTTCGCGGTACCATCACGGTATCCTGCCAGGGTGTAAATTGAACGGTATTGTTGTTTTGCTTTAGCAGTCTGAATGAATGACCGTGCAGGTGCATGGGGTGATCGAAGGCTGTATTATTGCTGATTTTCATCAGGCATGTCTGACCAAGTTTGAGTGAAATCAGCGGGGCAGCTGCATGATCCATGCCGACCTCGCCGTTCATCGCCCAGACATAGCCCTGCCTGACGAGTTCTCGGATTGATCGGTATTCGCCTTTGATGATCGCCCCGCGCATGCCGCCCATTGCGCCGCCTTCGAGAACAACATTGTGGACAGCAGCGTTACCCAGATCGGGCTCGGGCATACTATTGCTGCTCAGCTCTATTGCCCTGTCCAGCGGTTTATTGCGGATCGGCGCCTTACTGGAATAATTGAATGTCAGCACATCGTGCTGCTGCCGGTAGCTATGGTCACTGATCACAAACCGGCTGCCGGGTTTCGCCATCATGTCCACAACTAAATCGATGCGTTTAGCAGCGGCCAGCGTGACCAGGCCGTTTTCAGGCTCATGCGCGGTGACCGGTTGACCGTCAATCGCAACAATACGACTTTGGTGGGATGAAAAATCCAGCGAGAAAGTACGTGCATTGGCCGCATTAATTATCCGTAGACGTAAACGCTGCCCGCTGATAACAGGTATATCAGGATTTATGCGTCCGTTGACCGTAAGTGAATTACCAATCCGGCCTGCGTGCGAACGATCATGGCCGTTTTTAAAATTATTCTGTATTTGGAAATCATCTGACAGTCGCCAGTCGTCCAGAACCAGGGTCCAGTCATTGTCAACCTTTATCGGTTTGGACTCTTCAATAATCAAAGGGCCATAAAGTCCGCGGCCGATTTGTTCTGAACTGTTGAAATGCGGATGGTACCAGTAAGTGCCGGCATCAGGTAAATCGAATTCATAAATAAATGTCTCACCTATCTTGATGGGGGGTTGTGTCAGCCCGGGAACACCATCCATGCCGACGGGCAAGCGAATGCCGTGACAGTGCAGGGTGGTATCTTGTGTTAACTGATTGTTGACTTTAATTCGAAGTCTCTGGCCCTGGCGAGCACGAATTTCGGGTCCCGGCAATAACTGGTTATAACACCAGATCGGAGTTTGCGGATATGGGGCCCCCAGAAAATAGCCCTTGCCGGTTTTAGCATGGAGCACGTAGTTGACGCGATCTGATTTACTTGCAATCAGCCAAACGGGCGACAGTGCTGTACCCGCACTAATGATTGCGTTTTTTAGCAGTTGTCGACGGTTAATGCGAAACATGTTATCAGCGCGTTTATCTGTGATTCAATTTAACACAGCGGTTGGGAAAACAGAATGCTCAAAAATCAGGTATTTACCTAAGTATTGACTTAAGCTAAGGTATGAATTCCGATTCATTATCTATGGATTGCCTGTTCCGGGCGCGTGGTGATCCTACAGGTTCTGCAATCGTGGAGCAGCTCGCGGGCAGAGCTGCATCGATCAGTGAACTGGCCCAACCGTTTGATATGGCACTGTCGACATTTATGCAACATCTTGGCGTATTGGAAACAGTCGGACTGGTGTCCTCGAGCAAGCTTGGGAGGGTACGCACATGCTCATTAAATGAGGAAAAAAATGGAGGATGTTTAGATCTGGTTAGAGGCACTAAAGAAAGTTATGGACAAAGCCTTTTGATTCGCAGCCCCTGAAAGATCATCAGATATCTAATTGCATAAGACAGGAAAAAAATGAGCAAGAAAGAAAAATCACTATTTATTACCGAATTTTTAACGCAGCCCCGCATCGACTGTGGCAAGCCTGGACTGATCCTCAGGCATTAATGCAGTGGTCCTGTCCGAAGGGCTTTAGTGTGACTAACGTTGAAGGCAACCTGGAGGTCGGCGGTAACTGGCAATCCGGGATGAAATCGCCCTCAGGTGAAATTTACAATCTTAAAGGCGAATATAAAGAAATAGTGAAACCGCGTAGATTGGTTTTTACACATCAATGGCTACATCAGGATGGCTCGGTGAGTCCGGAAACGACGATCACCATTACGCTAAAAGCGCTTGATTTAAAAACAAAAATGACATTTAAGCAATCGGGTTTTGAATCGGATGTCGTTCGAGACTCCCATGAGCAGGGTTGGAGTGAAGCACTTATAAATTTAGTGAAATACCTGAGTGAAAGCGCCATTCATTCCAGGCATGCCGAGGATTCTTTCAATCCTGAGCTTGACCTTTTATTAGAGCGTGTGATTGACGTCCCCAGACACCGGATCTGGCAGGCATGGGCACAGCCAGAGCTGCTCAAAAAGTGGTTCGCACCTTTGCCCTGGAAAGTCACGGACTGCACCATTGATTTGAGACCCGGCGGCAGGTTTTATGACGGTGATTATTACAATCGAAGATGCCGGAACTGGCACTCACTACACGGCGCGGATACTCCACGCAAGCACTGAGGCCCGGAAAAAACACGAGGAGATGGGTTTTCATTCCGGCTGGAGTAAGGCGCTTGACCAGCTAACTGCCTTGTGCGAGGCCCGCCACTGATCCTGCATTACAATTATTAAGATTGCAGTTTCAAACGGGTATGCCCGGCTGGTTAGCTAGTAGCGGTGGCCACGTGTCTCGTGAATGCTCCTATGTTCATGATGTGGACAACATTATTAAGCGCATTTTAGAGATGCTACACATTTGGAATTAAAAAACGGAAAAAAGTTCAGCAAATCTCTAAATATATTTTAAACTTGAATGTTAGTGTCAGGTTGAGCACTGCACCTAATAATGCTAAGCAGGGTTGGTTATGCATACTATTCAATTCGACAATCAGTTTTTAAAAAAATTACCTGCCGATTGTGAATCAGGTAATTATGTTCGCCAGGTACATGATGCCTGCTACTCAATGGTTGAGCCGATTAAGGTCAGCCAGCCTCAGCTAGTGGCGTATTCGAGCAAAGTGGCTGAGCAACTGGACTTTAGCTCCGATTTCTGCGACTCGGACGAGTTTGTAGAGGTATTTTCAGGCAATAAGCAGCTCGACGGTATGCAGCCTTACGCAATGTGTTACGGTGGCCATCAATTTGGAAACTGGGCCGGGCAGCTGGGTGATGGTCGAGCCATAAACCTGGGTCAATTAATCAATAGTAAGAATGAGCGCTACATTCTGCAATTAAAAGGAGCGGGTCCAACGCCATATTCACGATCAGCTGACGGTCTTGCCGTATTGCGGTCTTCGGTGCGGGAGTTTTTATGTTCTGAAGCCATGTATCATCTCGGGGTGCCGACCACACGGGCGCTATCGGTTGTGCTCACCGGAGAGCAGGTTGTCCGGGATATGTTCTACGATGGAAATCCAGAGCCGGAGCCTGGCGCAATCGTTTGTCGTGTTTCGCCATGCTTCACCCGATTTGGCAGTTTTGAAATTTTCACATCACGCGGACAAACAGGTGTGCTTGAACAGCTGGTTAATTACACTATTGATAATGATTTCCCGGCATTGGGCAAACCCTGTAGAGAGGTCTATCTCCAGTGGTTTAGGGAAGTTTGTGAGCACACCGCAAGATTAATGGTTGACTGGATGCGCGTTGGTTTTGTGCATGGCGTTATGAACACCGATAACATGTCAATCACCGGGCTGACAATTGATTATGGCCCATATGGCTGGCTTGAAAATTATGATCCCCAGTGGACACCAAATACGACCGATGCGCAGGGAAAGCGTTATCGCTATGGTCACCAGCCGCAGATTGCACAGTGGAACTTATTTAAACTGGCCAACGCAATATATCCACTGATCAAGCAGGCGCAGCCGCTGCAGGAGATGCTTAATCATTATGCTGAATTTTATAACTCATCATGGCAGACAATGATGGCCAGCAAACTCGGCCTGGTTGAGTTTAATGGCGATGAGGATGAAGCCCTGATAATGGATTTGCTAAATACGTTGAAACTGGTCGAAACAGACATGACGATTTTTTTCAGACGACTGACTGAAGTCGATGTCAGCAATCCGCATCAATCCGATGATGAATTTTTAGCGCCTCTAATTGATGCATATTATGTCGAAGATCAGCTCACGAATACGTACAAATCAAAAATGGCTGACTGGTTACGCCGTTACACTCAGCGTCTGGCAACAAACAGCTTATCGACTTCAGACAGAATTAAACTGATGAATTCGGTCAATCCGAAATATGTTTTGCGTAACTATCTGGCCCAGCTAGCGATTGATAAATCTGCACAGGGCGATCATAGCCTGGTTAACGAGATTCTCGAAGTTATGAGAAACCCATATGAAGCGCAACCCGGCAAAGAAAAATTTGCACAAAAACGGCCCGATTGGGCCAGGCACCGGCCCGGGTGCTCAATGCTGTCTTGCAGCTCATGATACATTTATTTTCGGGTCATTCAACAATTTTCAACAGCATGGGTAATCCAGCAGGATTACAGGATTAGTTGAAGCACTTTTTTGATTTCATAATAGGCTTGACCCGCATTTCTCACCACCCTACTACTGCGACGGTTCCTTGCCACGCCCTGTGAGCATTTTACTCGCTCAGGGTCCTCGACATAGCGTCAACTATACCTGCGGGCCCTTGTGCCGGCACATATGCTGATAACATAATGCCGGCCTTTGGTCGTAAAACCCATACAGGACGCATCCTTTAACCGTCCCGCTACGAAGTCCGGTGAGAAATGCGGGTTAACTCTTTTCACGTCTCAAGTTCAATAGCCCTTACCTTAAGGTCACAAACTCCTCTGAGGCGGTTGGGTGTATCGCCACGGTTTGATCAAAATCGGCTTTGGTAGCGCCCATGCGAACGGCGACGGCAAATCCCTGGATCATTTCATCAGCGGCTTCACCGCAGATGTGGCAGCCGACTACTTTTTCATTTTCGCCCGCCGTGATCAGTTTGACCAATGTGGTTTGCTTGCTCTGCAGTAACGCGTAGTGCATGTTGACAAATCGGCTGGTATAAACCCTGACATTGCCGGCACCATGAGTTTTTACCGCCTCTTGCTCACTCAGGCCAACTGTACCGATCGGTGGATGTGAAAAGATAACGGTGGGAATATCTTCGTATATTAACCGGGCATCAGGCTTGTTGTTGAACAGACGTTCAGCCAACTGCCGACCTGCGGCAATCGCGACCGGGGTAAGCTGGGCCCTGCCGCTGACATCGCCAACTGCGTAGATTCCCTCAATATTTGTGTTTTGATACAAATCAGTTTCGATGAAGCCTTTGCTGTTAATCTCGATACCGGCGACTTCAGGGTTGATGTCGTTTGTATTCGGTTTTCGACCAATGGCCATAATGACAGAATCAAAACCGGGGTCCACGGTTTCGTTGTAGTGAACGCAGATGGATCCATCGGAGGCCTTGCTGAATGCCGTTGGTTCACTTTTAGTTTTTATTGTGATTCCGTGTTCCTGCATCAACGCCATCACATGTTCTCCTATTTCATGGTCAAACTCCCGCAGAAGCTTATCCTTGCGTAAATACTGTACAACCTCACTGCCTAATGTATTAAGTACACCGGCCAGTTCAGTGGCAATGTAGCCTGCACCCACAACAGCAATCCTTTCAGGTTGCTGTTTAAGCCCAAAAAATCCATCACTGGAGATAGTATGCTCTACACCCGGTAAATCCGGCGTCAGGGGGTGGCCGCCTGTCGCAATTAAAATGTGCGGTGCGGTATAGTGCCGGCCGTCTGCTTCGATGACCATGCAATCTGTGAATTTTGCCGATGCCTGAATGTGCGAGACCCCGGAATTCTCAAGATTTTTTGCATAAATTCCGTTTAAGCGTTTAACATAGGCATCGCGTTTTGATTTTACCGTGGACCAGTCGAAACCACTGTTGGAAATTGTAAACCCGTATTCCCGGGCCTGAGATAACATCTGCGCCATGTGGGCTGTATTCCACATGACTTTTTTAGGTACACAGCCGACATTAACACAGGTACCGCCGAGCGGTCTGGGTTCAAAAACGGCGACTTTTGAGCCATATTCAGCGGCACGTCTGGCAGAAGCAATGCCTCCTGAGCCTCCACCAATTACAAGATAGTCATATTGAATTGTCATTATCGTTAGGAACTTTTGGTTTAAAAATGATCTAAGATCGGTAATATATGGCATGAATTTAACATAGATCCCACAATCCTGAATATCAATGAAATTACATATTGAAAAATCGCTGCTGCTCTGCTCTTTATCATCGCTGCTTGTCATCATTTTCAGCCTTGAAGCAAATGCAGCTTCTTTCCTATTTTCGCAATTTGGAACGGCTGACTGGCAGGAAAAAAGCTTCATGGGGACAACGCAATACCGGCTTGTCGAGCAGGATGATCAACTGGTTTTAAATGCCCGGGCCCAGGGCTCATCATCCGGATTATTCAATACCACTGAAGTATCGCTGGATGAAACCCCGTGGCTAAAGTGGCGCTGGAAAGTGGCCCGGATTGGTAATGGTAATGATGAAAAGTCAAAGTCAGGTGATGATTATCCGGTGCGGCTTTATGTTATTGTCTCAGGCGGGTTACAGTTCTGGAAAAGTTACTCTCTGGTATATGTCTGGTCTAACAGCGCGCGGCTTAATGAGAGCTGGGATAATCCTTACACCTCAAATGTAAGACATATTGCTGTTGAAAGCGGTGACAATAATGTGGGTGAATGGCGGAGCTATGAGCGTAATGTTAAGGACGATTTTGCGAGGGTGTTTGGCGTTGTACCGGATAAACTGGAGGCTGTCGCAATCATGACCGATAGTGATAATAGCGGGCAGAATTTTGAGGCATGGTATGGTGATATACAGTTTAAAGAGGGCTAGCCCAGGGAGAATTGCATGTCATGAATGAAAAAGCGAAAGCGACCCAGTTTATTGATAATACGGTTACACGTGTAACCGAATGGCGATTTACCCCCGGTGCGGCAACCGGCTGGCACCGGCACGAGTTCGACTATGTTGTTGTGCCAATGACCAGCGGAAAATTAAAGCTGGTGAGTAGTGAAGGTGAAAGTGTTGTGGAACTTAGATCCGGCCAGCCATATTTCAAGCGCTCAGGCGTTGAGCATGATGTCATTAATATTAATGAGTTTGAGTTTGTGTTTATCGAAACTGAATTTTACAGATCCTGAAATCAGTAAATATAACTGAAATTTCAAACTCTTAGATCGCATGGTATGATTGCAGCCTGATCTTTATATGTGTAGCCGCTATGACTAACAGACAATTATCTGCGCAATCAGTATTTATTCAGCTTATCGCTGTACTGGTGGTATTAACGATTATAGTTTTATGGCAAAAAGATTTTCTTTATGAATTATACCTTGGCCGTAACCAAAGTCGGATTGGTCTGGTCATCAATGTTGCCATAGGGGTACTGTTTGTACTTGGAATCATCAGGATTTGTTCGTTATTAAAGTTCTATCAGCAGCAGACTGAGCAGATCGCGCATTTTAGTGAAAATGTCCGCCGCGATACTGAACTGACCCGGTCAGTTGACCGCAATTCTCTTGTGGGTATGCGCTATACTGCATTCAGGCAGTCACAGTTATTAAAATCACCGGTTAATCACAGTGCTTTGGCTTCGGTCAGTGTTGCAGAGGAGTCCGGCCGGTTAGGATTCCCGAAATTTGTCAACAATGTTCTGATATTAACGGGTGTGTTCGGAACCATCGTGTCACTGTCAATCGCCTTGCTCGGCGCATCAGACATGATTGCCTCCACGACTGAGATTGGTGGTTTGGGTACAGTCATACAGGGCATGTCCTCGGCCTTGTCAACAACAATGACAGCCATTATAGCGTTTTTTATTTTCAGCTATTTTTATCAATGCCTTACAGATATCCAGACGAATTGTATTAGTAAGCTTGAATATGTGACTACCACTCAAATTGTCCCCATGTTTTTTACAGAGCCGGAAGCTATGGTGAACGATTATTCGAATTTGATCACCTCAATGGCACAGGTTGTTAATGCCCTTGAGCACCAGCATCAGCAATTTCTGCAGACGACCAGCGGCATTGAGAGGAGTCTAACCGAACTCACCGGGCAGATTAACCATTCATCGCAGAGTTTTGAAAAAATCATACATCTTCTGTCTGAGGGATTCAGGTTATCTGAGCGAGATAATTAATGCCTGCTTCACAAAGTTTCGTCGATCTTCGGGCATCAAGCCGGCATGCCGGCAGCCACACTGATGACAGCGTTTGGCCATCATTTACCGATATTATGACGGTTGTCGTTATGATATTTCTAATGTCTTTAGTTGTGATATTGCTGAAGAACGTTGAATTGGTTAAATCTGAGCAGGAAGCTGCCAGGCTGGCAGAACTGAAGGGTACTGAGAACATTGAACTTGAAGCCGCAGTGAATGAACTGGAACAGCGGATTGCCCAGGTGCAGCTGCAGCTGCAGGCACAGACACTGCGAACCGAGCAGTCAGAGCAGCGGCTGGAACAAAGCCAGCAGGAAGTTCAGTCGATGCTGGCAGATATACAGGCACTGCAGCTGCTGCGCGATAAATTAAACCAGGAAAATACAGAGATTGCCACCGCGAAACTTGCGCTGGAAGGGCGGCTCAAAATTGTTGAACAGGAAAAAGCCGATATTGAAAGCCTGAAAGAGGACGCAATAAAAACTAATTTAGTGATCGAGGATGAAAAACAACAGTTGATCCTGCAGTTAAAGGCTGCTTTTAATGAGAATCAAAAACTCGCGTCAACATTAAATCAGCAGCAAGATGAAATCGAAGCATTAGAAAAGGACAGGCAGACGGTTATTTTGCAGGTGCAGGAAGCGGAAACCGAGAACCAAAAACTCGCATCGGCGCTAAAAAAGCGCGAGGTTGAGCTTCAGGCGCTGGAAAATGCCAGGCAGACAATACTGCTGCGGGTACAGGCGGCAGAAGCCGAGAAATCGAGACTGGTTGAAGAAAGAGAGCAATCCCAGCAGGAATTTGATGCCTTAAAGGCTGTCTACAGCTTGCTGCAAAAGGATAATCGATCTCTTTCTGAACGCATTAGTGATGCTGAAAAAATGATCGAGGAGCTCGAGGCTGATTTACAAATTGCTGATCAAACTATTGAACAAAAACAGCAGCAGCTAGAGGTTGCCAACACTGAAATTCAGCCCAGCAACTGCCCCGCCTGCATATTGATCTCGATAACGTGCGGAAAAATT
>JAHEKD010000056.1:8831-9339 GCA_024638545.1 Gammaproteobacteria bacterium | reverse complement strand
TCCATATTAAATCGATCACTGCGCGACGGGGTGCCGATGGATGTGATTCACCTGTTTATTACGACGGGGTGCGCCTTTCTGATGGCGATAATGGGTTTATTTTTACCCTTAATCCTCTCGGAAGCCGGCAGACAGCGCTGGCATGGCAAATCCTCATTCATCGGTTTTTTTGCGTGCCTGGGCGCAGGTTTTATTTCAATTGAACTGATTTTCATTCAACTGTTTCATAAACTGATAGGTTTCCCGATTTACACTTATGTCACTGTAATTGCCACCTTTCTGGTCAGCGCAGGCATAGGCAGTCTGGTTTGTGATTTTAAGAACCTTCATAAATCTGCGCTCTGGTCTAAATTCCCGTTTATCTTTATTCCGCTATATGGCCTGCTCCTGCTTATACTCAAGGAACCGTTACTTACATATTTTCTTTCCTGGAGTTTTTATGCTCGCATGATGGCGACAGCGATCCTCATCTTTCCGCTTGGCTTTTTCATGGGCATGCCCTTTCCCC
>JAHEKD010000056.1:0-8821 GCA_024638545.1 Gammaproteobacteria bacterium | reverse complement strand
TATTGCCCGCTCACACAGACTTGCAAACGGTATATTTGGATGGGCCTGGGCGATCAATGGTTTTTTCACCGTTTTAGGCGGCACCGCCTGTCTTGTAGCCTCACTCTACTTGGGATTTACTCAAACCCTGGTTATCTGCTTTATGATTTATTTTATCGCCGGCATTTTGTTCACGCGCATCGGTGGACGAGCACCGGCAGTCTAGATCGCATATACAAGCCTTGCGCAAAGCAGTAACCGGCGATACAGGACTTGCATGTAAACGAAACTGGAGGCGGAAAAAAATGACTCATGCTCTAGTCCGCATTTCTCACCACCCGACTACTGTGACGGTCCCTTGCCACGCCCTGTGGGCATTTTACTCGGTCAGGGTCCTCGACATCGTGTCAACGATGCCGGCGGGCCCTTGTGCCGGCACATATGCTGATAACATAATGCCGGCCTTTGGTCGTAAAACCCATACAGGACGCATCCTTTAACCGTCTCGCTACGTAGTCAGATGAGAAATGCGGGCTAATCATCCAGGCGGGTATAATTTTTCGCTGAAGATGTGCGAAAATTCACATATTGACAACAGGGAGTAAGAGAATATTGAAACGACTTCAAGAAAAATCCGCGCTTATAACCGGCGCAGCCCGCGGCATAGGCAAAGTTTTCGCCGCTGCCTATGTCAATGAAGGCGCAACCGTTGCCATCGCCGATATAAATTTCGATGCTGCAGAAAAAGCTGCTGCTGAAATCGGTGACTCTGCCTACGCAATACGGCTGGATGTCACCAGCCAGGGCAGCATCGACGACTGCATGACTGCGGTGATAGAGAGGACGGGAAAGCTTGACATTCTCATAAATAACGCCGCTTTGTTTGATGCAGCACCCATTGCCGAAATAACCAGAGACAGCTATAGCAGACTTTACGATGTTAACGTAGCGGGCACACTCTTTACTATGCAGGCAGCGGCCCGGCAAATGATCAGGCAGGGCCACGGCGGCAAAATCATAAACATGGCCAGTCAGGCAGGTCGCAGAGGCGAAAGCCTGGTTGCAGTATACTGCTCGACTAAAGCAGCGGTGATCTCATTAACGCAATCGGCAGGTCTGAATCTAATACAGCACGGCATTAACGTCAATGCCATCGCACCCGGCGTTGTCGAGGGTGAACACTGGGATCACGTAGATGCGATGTTTGCAAAATGGGAGAACAAAATACCCGGCCAGAAAAAAGCGGAAGTTGCGGCGGGTGTGCCAGCCGGTCGGTTCGCCACACCCGAGGATCTCACCGGCATGGCGATATTTCTTGCCTCAAGTGAATCCGATTACATCCTGTCTCAAACCTACAATGTCGATGGCGGACAGTGGATGAGCTAAGGTGAACATGATTTCAGACACCCAACGGGGCAAAAATGCCAGGCAAAGATATTGATCAAAACCTGTTTGACGAGGAGATAAACAGGCGCGAAGTGCCCGCATTGAAGGTGGACAGTCGGGGACAGACCACGATTATTTTGAAAAATTATCGTAAAAATAATCGTGGTCTGTCCCCCTTGCTTTCACGGAATTAAAGCGCTTCACCCGAGTCTTCAGCTCTCAGCAACGGCTTATTCGCTCTAGTAAGTGAGAATCTATCCTGGCGGCCATACAATAATTTTTTCATATTTGCTTTTATGTTTGCCCAGTCATCATCAAGCATTGCAAACCAGGCCGTATTGCGATTTCGGTTTTTATTAATAAAGTGCTTATAAAAAATACCTTCAAAGCTAAACCCCAAACGCTGTGCAGCCTGTCTTGATTTTTCATTTAAGGTGTTACATTTCCACTCAACTCGTCGATAGTTAATATGATCAAATGATTCGCAAAGCATTAAATAGATGGTTTCCGTGTTGACCATAGTGCGCTGTACACGTGGCGAATACCAGATATGCCCAAGCTCAATTGTCTGATGGACTTCAACGATATTCAAAAAACTGACCATGCCCGTTTTTTTTTCAGAAGCTTTATCAGTCACCGTGAAAAAAAGCGGATCGGTGGATTCAGCGCAGCCATCAAGATGAATTTTCATCTGATGTTTATTTTCAAACGGTCCATAGGGCATATACGTCCATAGCTGCTCAATCTGAGTAGTGCCATGCGAGCATTCAAATAACTCATCAACATCGCCTTCAGGATCAACCGGCGACATTGACACATGACGACCCTCGTAGGTTCTGGCCTCCGGACGGACAAGCAGCCTGGGCGCTTCAACCGCATAACCGAGCGGCAGAGAATTATCATTCATTTGCGCGTACCTTACAGGTCCAGCTGGTAGGTGAGCCAGCTTGTCTTGTTGGAGATCTGATCGTAGACGGCACGTGCCCGATAATTATTTTCTGCTGTTATCCAGCGGATAAATGGCCAGCCTTTTTCTCTTCCCTGTATTTCAAGTTCACTGTAGAGCGCGTTGACAACGCCCGTCCCCCTGGCTGTGGGGGTGACGAATAGATCATCAAGAAAACCTACCATTGCACCCCGCAGTGGTGACGGCATGGCCCGAAAGTGCATAAAACCAAGCAGGTAGCCAGCACCATCTTTGGCAACTATACAGTAAAAAGGGTTTTGCTCATCATGGATCCACCTCCATAACGTATCCAGTATGCCGACATTGATTGGCATTTGATAAAAATCGGCGTATCCACGATAAAGCGCTTGCCACTTTTCTTTATCATCCAATCCCGGTTTTGCAACTTCAAGCTGTTTTACGTTCATACGCTTAACCTAATGTGTATCCTGACTGGCTTTATTCATCATTTCGTATGGCGACCGCCAGCCCGGTAATCGACTTATTCTTTCAAGCCAGTTGTTAATCTGCCGGGGCAGCCGGACACCGGCCTCGTCTGCCCAGTATAGATATCCGCAGATGGAAAAATCAGCAATACTCGCTTTATCATCAAGGATAAATTTTCTGTCATCAGACAAGTGTCTCGCTAAAACTGCAATATCCACTTCGAAGCGATTTCTGAGAAATGCCAGACTATCAGCATTGAATTCATCGGGTGCGATTAATTTAGCATATCGTAGCTGGGGTAAACACATGCCCAGTCTGTTAGCTTCCCAAAATTGCCACTCGAGTGCCTGTATTAATCTTTGAGCAGACTCTCCGCCATAGATTTTATAAAGACTCGCCAGCTTATAGAGAATCAGGTTGGACTGGATATACGGTAGCCCGTCAATCAGCAGGCAAGGTACTTCACCGTTTCTTGAAAATTTTAAAAATTCTGTCTGTCGATCCGCTTTATCAATCCAGATGTCCACCTGCTCATAGTCATACGGAATGTTTGCAAGCTCAAGAAACAGCATGATTTTGTAAACATGACCCGAATCATAATGTCCAAACAATTTTAAGGCATGCATTAAAAACCCTCCTAGAGCAGCTGTGAAAAATCAGGAAGCGGAATCGACATTTTTAAATCGGCTGCCGGCCTGGGTGCGCCATACGCTGTAGCCATTGGAATAATACCTGCCCAATAATCAGTTTGCATATCCTCCTTGTCATCTTTTGGATCACCGCTGCGAACTTTTGCGGATGCCTCACTAATCTCAAGTGCCATGACGTGGGTTGCTTTAAGCTCCTGTTTACTACCGGGTCTTGAGGCTTTGGACCGGCCCGGAATAAGATGGTCCACAAGTGCATTCAGGGCCTGTGCTTTTTCCGATGCCTTGATAATTGGTATCGCTTTTCCAAGCACAACAACGCTGCGATAATTCATGGAGTGATGAAATGCGGATCGTGCAAGCACCATGCCATCAACGAGCGTTACGGTGACGCAAACATTAACGCCCCCTGCAAGTTTATTCATCAACCGGCTCAGCACTGATCCATGCAGAATAAGTTTATTATCCACTCTTGCATAAGCCATGGGAATTACGTAGGGCTGATCATCAACATTAAAACCGACATGGCAAACTTTACCCTCATCCAGGATCGCGTAAATGGATTTTGAATCATAAGCACCTCTTTCTCTAAGACGCCTTACACTGACTCGATCAGACTTTAAATCACTCATTCGACTCTCCTCCTTCGGGTCCATAGAATATGACCCAGGTTGAAAAATCTTCGGTAAAATCCTCGAATCGATGTTCAACACCGGCCGCCACAAATAGCACCTGGCCGGTTTCAAAGGGGTGCCTGGTTTTACCATTCACAAACCAGCCACTACCGGAAGCAATGATGTAGACCTCATCTTTATCGTGTGGATGCTGTGGATCGTGGCCTTTTGGGGCATACATCTCGATTTCCAGGCTACCGTGATTAAAGACTTTTAAAAACTGTTCGCCAGCAGCCGTTGGTAACTGGCGAAGCGTATTCGATATCGTCATATTTTCTTTGCTCATGATACTTTCCTCCGATACTGTTGTTACTGTCAAGCTTGCCGTAAAACCCCGTGCCCGTTTGTTAAATTATTACCTTGATTTCCGTAATCACCGAGTTCGCCAGGAAACAGCTCTCATGTGCCCTGTGGTGCAACTCCGCTAGCGTCTTTTTATCAGGCACTTCGCCCTTATAGACAACATCTGGGTTTAAAGTGACCCGGGTTATGGCAATTTTTCCCTGCTGATTTTTCTCCATGACGCCCTGTGCCTGGTCTGAATAACGGATAACGGCAATTTTTTCCCTGGAAGCATAGTCCAGGAAAAACAGCATATGACAACTGGACAAAGCGGCGATAAATGCTTCCTCCGGATCGACCGCCGCTTCACTCGACATGGGCAACGGCACCACATGTGGAGATGCTGATGCAGGCAAAGAAACACCGCCGTCAAACAGCCATTTATGTTCTCTGGAATAACGACGCTCAAGAAAATCCGAATCGTCACAAAGCCAAATCACCTGCGCACAATAAACTGACATGGTTGTTCCAAACTAAATTTTACAGGTTTTAATTTTGTCATTATTATGATCTTATAAAAAGTACCATTTTTTGTACAATTAATTGGTCCACCATGCTGCAATTATCCGGACAAGGTCCGCTGTATTGCCAACTGTATGATGCCTGCAAGTATTCAATCTACAGGATTGCAGTGGATAACGAGGGACTTGATATCGAAAAATATAGTGGGGATACTCCTAAATTACTTTATTTAACGCCTTCACACCGGTACCCGACAGGTGTTGTAATGAGCGCGCGGCGACGCATGAAAGTTATCGAATAGGCGTACAGGAACAATGTCATCATAATCGAGGATGATTACGACAGCGAATTTCGTTATGAAGGGCAACCAGTGGCGTCAATTCAAAGCATGGACAGATTTCAGCAAACCCATTCAAACACACCAGCAGGGCTGAATATTCTCATCTGGCTGAATAAAATATCCAGCAGTGACTCGATGACTTTAGCAAACTTGCGCTGGATAACAGCCTTGGTGTGTATCCAGTAAATTACTTGTATCAAAGCCCACCTCAGCAAGCAGGCCTGATTATGGGATTTACTGCCCTGTCTTTATCGCAAATAGAGCAAGGTATCAGTATTTTAGCTAATCTCTTAAAAGCCTGTACTCTCAATTTTGTAAAAGCCGATCCGTGGTTTCAATAACCGGCGTTGCATTCATTGTGTTTGGCGCTGCATTTGTCAACTATTTGTGAAGTATGACCAATGGTTCATCGGGAGATGAGCTTTTTGATCCACAATTCATAACATATGCAGTTCCAGATGAGGTGAAGATCGCCATCACTGATATTAGCCTGGCCTATTTTAGGCAACAGATAACTTTCGCGAATAAATTCGGGCCATGTCCGGCCCGAATCCATCAAAATCTCTCTGACTGCATTTCCGTGCTGCCCGGTTAAGGAGTCACGAAAGATGTCGTTATAAACCGTTGCATTTTTTCTAAGTCTCAGGGAATCCGGAAGTAGTCCCGTCATTGAGCGGCGAAGAATGTGTTTATGTTGCCTGCTTGCATAATCATAAAATAGATACGCAGGTAAATTCAATGTGTAGTTGATAAGATTTAGATCACGGTACGGAAACAGGGGTTGCAATCCGTAATGATTCGATTCATTACGGATTATAAGTGACAAGTCAGAACTGTTCTGATTTAAACAGGCCTGATACCGGTCCTGTTCAAACCTGAAGCCATCCTGACTGCTCAGCCTGGAGATTTCCCGAACTGATTTGCGGGAAAATGGTGTCAAAAATGCCGGGCACTGATTAAAACGTCCGGCCCTGATGCCGTTGAATGGTAACAGTCTTCGCAACACATTATCAGCATACCAGGGTGCCGTTGAGGTACTTACCTGATGACAGACAGCCTGAAAAATATCACCTGCAGACTTGTGTGTTTTTACCAGATCCCTGAGCCAGTACCGATAGCTACCAAACAGGTGATCACCGAATTCGCCACTCAGAAAATGATCATAGCCTTTTGACCTGATGACTGGGTAGGATTTACGGCGCTGCCGGATCATTGGCGGCACCCAAATCTCATTTATACCCCTATGTAATGTTTCCGGATCATGCGCAAGGGGAAGACAGTCGTCTGCATTGACATAAAGGTGGTTAAATTTATAGCGACTGTATAAATCCTTAAGGTAAACTCTTTCGTCACACTGTGGGTATTTATCAAAGACATGTGTCACCGCAAGGATATCCCTTTCCCGCTGATCAGCATGCATCATAAGCGCCATTATTGAGGAGGAGTCAAGCCCGCCACTGAGCAAGAGTGCTATTCTTGAATGACCCTTGAGGCAGCAATTCAGTGCGTCATTCAGCTGTTCATAAAATCCCTCAACCATTTCGTCAATTGAGGCGTTTCGATAGCTATCAGCGATTACAAACTGCCAGTAACGCTCATTTTGTATCCCATCTTCGCCGATTTGCACACAATATCCAGGCATGACCTTGTTCACCCCTTTAATATAACTTCGCCCCGTATATGAACTTTGATTGGCAAAATAGGCTGCCACCGATTGCCGGTCTGTTTTTCGATCAACTAATGAAGTTGACAGCAGCGTTTCGAGGCTTGATGAGATTAAGACAGCCTCATCGATAGCTGCATAGTAAAGCCTGTAGTCTCCCTGCCGGTCTGTGACAAGCGACAGTTTATTGCCATCATTTTGGTAGACGATAAAGCAATAACCACCAGACAGCTTTGAAAATAGAGCCTTGCCTAGCCTGGAAAATCCTTCAACAACCAATCGCGCATCATTTTCCAGGCATTTATCAGACAACGATAACTCATCAGTGAGTTGTTGACGGTTACTTAACTCACCACAGAAAATAGCAGTAGCGATATCTGGTTCTGAGTGATAATGCGGCTTTTTAGAGCTGGCGGCGAGGAACAGATAACCTGACTGTGCAAAGGTTTCAATTCTGACCGATGTTAACGAACCTTTATTCTTAATTCTTTGCAGGTATGGGCTGTCTACCGAATCAACAATGCAAGGATTCTGATTTGCCCAGATGACCCCCCAGCTATCGTCATTCAACTTATGCTATGAGGTCGAGAGTCAGGGTTTTTAGAAGGTAAGTCGCAGTCAAATCAACATTCCGAATGTGCAGAGACATCAGTGAATCCGGCTTGAACGATGGCGTCTATCTTTAACATAACGCTTGGGGAAAAATGAGTCAAAGGTCCGGGGTATTTGATAAAGTCTTGAGGCAGATTCCCGGCCACTGCTCTAATAGTTTCCGTTGCCTAGAACAACTCGCGCCGGGCGATCGAATCAATGCCCGCACCGGACTGGCCCATAATCAGTGTCGACAGGCTGCCGAGCTGGTTTATTATTGGCTTAGAATAGGCTTTTGCCGTTTGTTTGAAAGATGCAGGTTCATTTTTACAAGTCACCGTATCCTCGACTCCTTCTCGAAAAGCATCGATATTAGCTAATGATAATCTATAAACACGATCATCATTTCCATTATTTATGTTTATATTACTGCTCATCAGTCCATCCAAATCTCAAAAGCAACCCAAGAACGCAAGTATACCGTTTTTACCTGTGTTTAACCACCCTCAACCACCAGCGCCGGGTCACCCAGCAGGTTCCAGCCCAGGATCACGTCAAGCTGGTCACCGTGCTCGCGCGCATGCTCAAGCTTGGCCTCAAGTATCGCCTCGCCAATCGGCTTGCCGGCCTCAAACATCCGCGGATACACCCGCTTCGCCATCTCGCGCTCATGCGCCGCCTCCGTCAGCGTGCTCGCCCCCAGCACCGCCGCCGCACCGTTTAAATCATTGAGCATGAACTCATGCGCCAGCGTGTCTTCACTCGCCGACACATAATACGTATTCCAGCACCCCCACTGCGTGATCACCGTCGGCGCACCCGCATTGCTTAAACTCGAGGCATCGCCGGCCTTGAACAAGCCGCTGAAACTCCAGTCACGCGCACCCGAATGACCAAACATCCCCGCCACCGCCTGGCCCGCATTCAGCGCCTCAATCAGCGTACTGCGCGCCGACGCCACGCCCAGCTCATCGATATACGCACGGGTGATATTACCCTGCCACGGCGCCGGCAACTCGGAGATAGTCGCGTCCGCATCCGCACTGAACGAATACCCCGCCGCCTGGTCTTTTTCATCCACCGCCAGCACCAGCGAACGCGGGTTCGGATGCGATCGGTACTGCAATGTCTTGGTCACACTGTTGGCCCACTCATCGGTGGTGCGCGGAATCATCCGCCCAATTGACAAATCCGGAATATTGTCGCCGTCAACATCCGCATATTTGCCGTCCGACGGCGCATAATTCACCCGCTCACTGGTTCGAACATACACCGACGGGATAAAACTCATCGACCCGTTGCCTAAATTACCGTGATAGTCATGCGTATCGGCACCCACCAGCA
>JAHEKD010000055.1 GCA_024638545.1 Gammaproteobacteria bacterium | reverse complement strand
GCCCGAGCACTACCGGTAACGTGGTCTGATTGTCCGGCGCTGTCGCCGGCATGCCAAAATCATCAGGATCGGCGGTTTGCTTAAAACCGGCCGGGAGGGTTGCAGGATTGACCACTGCCACATAAGCATCTGCGGGCAGCTCTGTAAAAATATAGCTGCCGTCTGCACGAGTCGTGGTCGTGCCGGTACCGGTGTTGCCCTGGCCGTCGACAGCCGCAGTGAATGGTGTATCTACGCTGGGGTCGATAACGCCATCGCCAGAGGTATCAGTGTACAGGGTCAGCTCAACTCCGCCCAGACCGGGCTCACCGCGATCCTGCAAGCCGTTGCCGTTACTGTCAATCCAGACTTTATCACCCAGTGCAGCCGGACCCTGATTGCCATCCGGGTCAGCATAGCTAAAACCAAAGTCCGCCGTCAGGTTGACGTCGCCTAACGCCAGGTCAACAGTATATGGCAAACTCTGGTTACCGAAATCGGCGCTACCCAGAACAGGATTAACCGTTTGGGTTACGCCAACAGGTAATGTCAGCGGGTCAATCTCAACCGTATATCGTCCAGGCTCTAACTTGTCAAACAGATAACCGCCATTTGAATCCGTTACCCGGGTGCCGATCACGTCCCCGATAACATCTTTTAATAAAATCGTCACGCCTGCCAGGCCGGGTTCACCGGCATCCTGAACGCCATCAGCATTCTCATCCAGCCAGACGTAGTTGCCCAAAGCAGTCGGCTGATTTTCAATAACCGGGAAGAGCTCGAATTTTGTTCGAATTATAAAGACATTAGACGCATCCACACCAAACCAGCGCCATCGATACAGGCCCGGCGGTACCGCAACCGGTGGATTGTAAAAAAATGTTTCCTCTTCTTCGGTACCCGAGGGGTCCGTATTCAGCGTCAACAGCTCACCACTGGGTGCAAACAGCTCATAACGAATACTGGGCGAAATTAAAAAGTCCGGCCTTGCAAAATTATCATCAGGCGGCACACCCGGTGAACTCACATCTCCGGCAAAATCCGCGTCTGCATCAGTAAATTCTATTGGTGGAATCGCGGCAGCAGTGACCCTAACATCAAATTCCCAGTCACCATTATAGGTGTTATCAGGCGAAGATAATCCTGGATCCAATATGGGATTAAAAGGTGATGAACCGATAATGACCTCCTGAAATGCGCTGACGCTTACAGAAGTAGCTGTATCGTCAGATCTGACACGTACCTTCAGCGCATTAAAAAACTGTTCGGTATCCGGATCACCATTGAACTCAAGCGCCAAGCGATACCAGTAAAAACCGCCTGGACCCTGGGCAGCCGGATTTACAGGTTGATTCGTCACATAAGGACTCCACTTGTCATTTGCAAAATCCGCATCGGTGCGTGTAAGCTCTGCCACTCCGCCGCTACCGTCCCGATTAGGATCAGGGAAAAGCGTATAGGTATAGCCTGCACTGCTTACGTTGATGTCGTATTTACTGCTAAGAGCAGCACTGGCATCACCGTCAAACAGCTCAATATCAAATTGTGTCGCGGCCTCAGGAATTCCAATTATGATGTTTGGGGCAACGTAATCGATGGCGGACAGCGGCCCGGTAACCGCCAGGAAACGGCCATCACGCTCATCAGCACTGGGCCAGCCGACCCAGTCAGATTGCGCCTGCGCAGGAAAATATACGCTTAGCAAACCCGTAACAAAGGCTAGTTTAAACCACTGTTGTTTTGAGTATGGCTTGTTAAGCCGTTGTTGTTTTGAGTATGGCTTGTTAAGCCGTTGTTGTTTTGAGTATGGCTTGTTAAGCCGTTGTTGTTTTGAGTATGGCTTGTTAAGCCTGATAAACCTTAACAAGTAAAAAGGTACTGCTGATAACAGTACTAGCGACGCAACTGCATACGCACCGCATGAAAACATACTCATTTCCATCCCCATTCCATAAACTCTTGGCGTTAATAATCGAAAGACTGATTACCCTTACTCGATAAACATGTGCCCTTCATCCTTTGATGCTTTAAAAAATTAATTAAACATGAATTTTTCTTAAATTTTTTTAAACGAGAAAATTCAATCTCTGGAAGAGTGAACTGGCATTTACCCAAAAGTGATGTTAAGAATAAACGTTAATTTATATATTTACGTAAGTTTACGTCGTAGTTTTCAACTACATCATAATTTTACAATTGACACCCTTGCCTCGAACGATACTACAATAGTCGAATATAAAATTCAATTAACTCACTAATTTTGCTTAAAGCACGATACGATTCAGTTGCAGATTCACGCAAGACTAAAGTAGTTTGCGATAATGAACGCAGCTGGCGGTGAATTTGGAAAAACCCGTATTTAGATCGACATTATCGAACATAATCCAGTCACCGTTATCGACACAACCGATATTGGTTCCACCAATCTCAATGCCTGAACAGATATTCGGTGCATATTGACAATATTCAGCCTGCAGCGTAATAGGTGCATTATCATCCGTCGCGTTTGCAAGCCCTCTTCCAGTTTGCGTCCTTACCCTCAAGTGCCAGTAATGATAATTATTTGTTACGTAAGCAGTGAGAAATTATTGATAATCTGATTGCAAACAGAGTCAAGACTCTCAATTTCAGATGGATAAATCAAATTATGGACAGGAACATGGGAAGATAATCTGGAAAATTCAGATAATCGCCGAGGCTGCCATCCTGCCGCGATCATAATCGGTGCAGCAAATGAAAACCGAATAAGCGCAGTTACTGATTCAACTCGCGATATCGGTTTAATTACTATTTTTTTCGATGTGCCACGCCGACACAATTTATACATCGAGGCCAGCTGGTATGGTCTAGTGCAAAACAGTTCCGGATTAATATGATCAATCCTTGCACGGCACTTTTTAAGATCTTCATCCAAAAACGACGCCGCACTTTGGTTTGCAAAAAGACGCTTAAACTGGTCCGGCCACAATTTAATAACGGGATACGATGGATATGCATAAAACCGGTCCTCAGCCTGACTGTATTTTACTGCTAGCAAATCATCACTCAGTAAAGGATAAGCCATTTTAACCATGGCGGCAGCAAGCGTACTTTTGCCCTGCTGGCTTTCTGCTAAAAACAGTACGGCTTTGTTATCAATTAAAACAGCGCTGGCGTGCAGCACCAGGTAACCCTGTTGCTCGAGCCAAAGCGACATAATAGGACCAAGGAAATTGAGATGCAGCTGCTTGTTGCCGGTTTGAGCAGATGGATAACATACAACCTTGTCTTGATAGACATCATAGAGCGCGAAATCAGTGTATTCAATCCGCATGATATTTTGGCCGCGATAGATAAATAATGATGCTGAGCGATGAGATGATAAATTGCCTGTTGGAAAAATTTGCTCAAATTCCTGAAGATCTGGAGGCGTCTGCCGTCTTTTTACGATGAATTCTAACGCCGGATGGCATTCAGAGTTCGCAGACTGTAAAGAGTGTGAAAAATCCTCTCCGCTAATCAGGGCATGACCAAACAGACTGTAACGATGTCTTTGCATTGTTGTATCTGCCTGCTAAATCACAAGGATTGAAGACAACAGTAACGAGCGTTATTTCAAGAAAGAGACCTGGATACGAAAAATCTCAGTATAAAGGTCACACCGCGAATGTGCTGTCTGCCTCTGCTCCGCTTAAGAAACCCTGCGCAATGTTTTTTGAAAGGGGTCCGTAGCAAACCACCCTGGGTTTGTTATATACCTGTTTTTGTGGAAAACGACTGGCTCGTAAACCATCCGCTTTCGAGACGGTGTTTGACTGTTTATGTTTTTGGGCTTTATCTTGCATGATGCACTCTGCCAGTCCTAACTAAAATATATGTTAATTATAGCCTAAAAGTTTCGCTCTTGTAACCAACTTTCCAGACTTAGCGACAACCAGAGGATTTTGTCATAGGATGATTCTCCCGCAAAATAGCGATCGATATGTTGTTTTAATATCCCGCTGTTTATGATTTTGAGTCTCTCGCTTGCCATATCAGCAGTCAGATTTCTGACTGCAGGTTTCACTCTGGATCTAAAAGCCTCTTCCAGATAGACACCCGGCCCTGTGCGCAGCTCCCTGCGTTCGAGTAGCGCCTGTGGCAATAGATCTTTCATGCTGTTACGTAAAATCAGTTTATGGTCTAAGCCTTTTGCAATCTGGTTTTGAGGTATCGAAAGTATGAACTCCGGGAGCCTGGAATCATCCCATGGACTCCAGCTTTCGGCATGAAATTTTGCAAACGTTCGCTCAAACCACACTCTCAATCTCTCCGAGATATTGCAATTAAGCATGCGAAAGCGAAATGCCAGCGCAGGATCCTGAATATCATCGTGCCTGGCCCTGGTATTCACCCATTCCGGTGCAGGCGTATCCATCGCCCATTCATAGACTTTGGTTTCGTCGATGAGCTCCTGCATTATCCAGTCACGTGCATACACACGTTTGCCTTTTCTGAAATGATGTATTTTTTGCTTAAGTGGACGTATGACGAGCGGAAAAAAATAACCGATGAGCAATGCCTGCTGCCAGTCAAGTTTATAGGCTTTCTTGTGTGCGCTGAGTTGTCTAGTTACCTCTATTAATTTTCTTTTTGCCAGCAAGTCCGAGTAATAAAACGGGTTTTGCCCACCCACCAGTAAATCACCATAGAAACCTGTCATCCATACTTTTGGCGGATTGTTAATCATTGTAAACTTATCCAGCGTTGCGTTGAAAAAGCTTGATATTGGGCTGTTGTACGGCTCATCCACATGTGGTTTGCGCCACGGGTAATCATATAGCGGTGGAAATTCAAGCATGCTCATCTCTTCAAATTCAAGATTCCAACGGGACGCAACAGATTGACCATAGACTACTTCATTTGCAACGTGGTTTTTACCGTACGTCCAGTTGACGCACTTAATATTATCGGTGACCGTTGATGTGTTTTCGGCCATTTCATAACCCGCCATGGCTGCGACAGCCGAAGAATCCAGCCCGCCGCTTAAAAATAACCCGGTCTTGCCCTCACAACGCAGGCGATCTGCCACACATTGGTTAAACAAGGCCCTGAAATGATCGCCGTATTCCACTGGATCCTTGTAGACGATTCGCTTCTCAGCATTCAGTGCCCAGTATTTTTTGCGGGAAAATTTAGCCGCCGTCATTTGAAAGTTTTCTGCCGGTCCCAGCTTTTCAATGCCCAGATAATAACTCTGATGCTGTCCCGAAAATCCCGGCAGCAGCAGGTCCCGTGCAACCAGATCGCGATTTAATACCTGCTTATATTTCGGATCGATGATTAACTGGGAGGCCTGCGTTGCAAACCTGATTGTGCTGCTTGTTCTGCGATAATACAGACTCCGGCATCCTCCCCGATCACGCGCTGCAAATGCCTGATTCAGATTTTCGTCCCAAAGCACAAAGGCAAAGTCACCAAGCAGTTGCTCGGGGCATGCTACACCCCAGGCCATGTATGACGCCAGTATGAGGGCCGCATCTGTGGGCCTGTCATTGACATGAACATTCTTTCCCCTGATTTTTTTAATCAATGCCTGACGGTCATCAATACGCGCATCCGCAACCAGTAACAGGCCATGCTGCCGGTGCACCAGCGGTTGATTTTCCCGCCTGGATTCGGGCGTTGTAAACAGGGCCAAATGAGCAAAACCCAGTCCTTTATGAATCCGGTATCGAATACCGTCCTTGCCGCGGTAGTCAGCCGCATCAGCCATCTTCTCAAGCAACTCGCGCTCAGCGGGCCGGCCATCAAAATTTATGATTCCACAAATACCGCTCATTTACATTAATCAATTCCTATTCCGGGGACAGTATACTTAATTCCCAAAATAAATTATGTTGTCTGCGAAATAATGATGAGTTAAGTATACTGTCCCCGGAATTAAAAAAGCCTGGTAAAAACCAGGCTTTTTTCGATAAATTAAGGTTAGTCCCGTTAGTCCGGAGGTGGATTGTTGTTTAACGGACACCAGGCTTCATTTTGCCGCTCAAAAACGGCCTTGGCTCCATTCCATATGTCTTCACGTTCCTTAACTGGTGCATGCCAGACCAGGTTATAGGTCTTCCTGACACTCTCTATCACCTGATCAACAGTCATAAAATAACTAACAACAGGACTGGCTGCATTTAGCAGGGCCGCCACCGCATGCCGCCTGAATGCAATACCGCCATCCCCGCCGTTCGACAAGGTATAAATCAGAGTCGCGCGAGATCCGGTACCGAATACATCTCTGAACACGTTCATTGGGGCATAACCAACCCATGAGTCGAAGTGATGAGGCTGTTTCCAGTAACCCGGGGTGCAGCCCTGCTCACCCTCCTCCTCATCGCGCTCAATATTCAGCGGGTAGTCTTCAACTTCACCATCGCTGGCGCCGCCGCCGGGGGTTGTCGTATTGATAGCGGTATCCGATGTTATTCGGAAGCGAGCATAAGTATCGCCGGCAGCGATGTTGGCCGGTATAACAAAGACCAGGCTTTTGGAAGTATCGCCGGGATTGACCTGGACAGTAGCTGATTCGGATGGTTCAAATGCGCCGTCGCGATCAAAATCGATCCAGCCGTAGAGCGTTGCAATGCCGCCCGGATCAAGTTCATTCCTGACCGCAACATCAACGCTATAGTTACCGCCGCCCATGTTGTTCACCAGTTGATCGAAACCGCTGACACCGTCTTCATCATCAACCAGGGCAAGGTCATCTCCGTCTGCGCCTGTGGTCGGAGCACCGTCAATCTCGGCATCAATCTCAATACCTAAAGTCAGCCGGGAATCAATTTCATGAAACGCCGCGTTATTGGCCAGCATGGTTTCATAGCTGTCGGGCGCATCGCCAAAATCAAAGGCATCACCAGAAAATATATCGGCCGTGACGTTAATAAAATTCAGGTTATTCTGATCCATGCCGGTAAACGTAATCTTGTGAAACCCGGGTGCGATTTGATTGACAACTTCATCCGGAACTGCTGCAGGCGCAGAGCCAATGCCATCAGGATCATAATTCGGGTCGGTCACATCAGGACAGCCCGGCGTTGATGACGCAATCCGGTAGAGCTCCCATTCCAGATCGCCAGAGGGATTATCATTTACGCAGCAATCCACGCCATAACCGGTTGTGGGTGGCTCCGGATCAACCGTATAGAATACTGGCACACCGATGGATCCGGTCGGGGAGTCCGAGTTATCCCGCGGATTTCCTGCTCTGATACATTCCCCGAGAGTAGCTTCTGATACGGTAAAAGGATAGAAATCCGTGGCAGGGCCGTCATCGCTGCAATCGGTGTCACCGGGCGGATTATTGGGCGTACTGGGTGTATTGGGGTCATCTGTTTCCGCTGTAACTGCGGCGCCAGCCTCTCCGTAATAGTCAGAGTCACCATCATAAATATCCAGGGCACATTCCTGTGTGCTTGTTATCAGGGCGCGCAGATTGACTACACCGTCATAATTTGTGTTCGGTACCGGAAACGCCGGGCTGTCCTCTGTCATACCTATAAACCCGATAGTGCTCCCCTTGGCAAGAAAAGGCAGGCCATTGGAGGCGACAATAAATCCGTTTAATACATTTCCCCCAAACGTTGTTGCATTGAATTTGGGTGTATTAGTCACCGGATCGACCCAGCGCGCCACCAGGTGGTAAAAGCAGAACTTTGCATCAGCACCCTGTTCACAGGCCGCCGGATCGGTAGTATCAACGTTAAATGTCGCACCGCTGAAAAAATCAATCCACTGGTTATCCATGCTCGAATCGGCAAGCAGGGTGGCGATCTGTCCGGTGGTTGTATTGCCGGCAATATTTACATCCGGATAGAGTTCAAAGCGAGTGGAATCTACATACCCAGTTAAACTCACTGGTGGACGATTTAATGGCGGGAAATCCCAGTAACCGGGATTGTTGTCATCGGAATATAAATCCGGGTCAAAAATTTCAATCTGCAGGGTCGCCGTCGTTATCGGCACCCGTATATGGACATTGAAAACAGTGCCGCTGGCGGGCGGCGCACCCAGACTGGACAAGCCTTCCGATGAAGCGATAAGCTTGCCATCACTCGCATCATTCGACGGAAATCCATTAGGCAGACTTGAAACCGGCATCGGTATCTGCGCATACGAGGTGAGGGTTAGAAGAGCATAAAGTATTCCCCAATAGAAGACCTTACGTAAAATTATTAAAATATTCATAAAAACTCCCGTTATAGTTATTTCCCCAGGCGCTGCAAGCTTGTGCTTGTCTCCTTCGCCGAATGACCTACCCTTCTATAAACTTTACTCCGGAGGTCGAAGATAGTCAATTGACAAAATAGGTAATTCTTTAAATTTTTTCTTTGCTCAGTATTCAAAGCGGTGCAAAAACATGGTCTCTCAAAAGCAGACACTGCATATCCGCATCACTTTCACAACCGTAATTTAAAATAATATCCCAATTAATTCATTGACCTTAATCAATTCGCCTTCAACTCCAGCAAGTTTATTTTTGCAAAAGCCATTAAAAATAACTGGTTTTGGTTTCGATGTGATAGCATCAGAAAAAATACTCGGCAAATTTTCTGTCATTTTTTATATTGAAATGTTTAAGTTAACCGGCCAGATCTATATTTTTATCTTTTTCTGCACCTGCTCTATCAGGCAGCCATTGCATCAAGATACGTGAGAAAAATTTAGTCCTGATGCGACTGATTTTTATACTTATCGCACTGACAACGGTACTTAATGGCAGCCATTTTTTACTGAATCGTCTGGGTTTAATCAATACTGAATCCTTCGAGACGCTGGTTGAAAAGAACACCGATTTTAATGAACGATCAAGAGCCTATATACATCAGCCAGAGACAATAACGCCGGAAGTTGAAGCATCTTTCAAACAGGAGCACCTGGCTTACAAAGAGCAGTTGCTTGACCATTTATACAGCAACACTGCGGCTAGCCTGATTCTAAAAAGTTTAAAATACCTGCTTTATCTGATTTCACTGGCGCTCATATTTTATAATGCCATGCAATCAGACACGCCACGCAAACTCGGTGCCGTCAGCGCTGTTTTTAGCGTATTTCTACTCGTTACTTTATCATTGAGCTTTATCAATTTTGGCCTAGCCGGCGTGATTGCAGGATTTAATACCTGTGTTTTTTTAACATTTATGGTGTTTTCCGGAAACAGTATCGGCCAGAAAGAGTTGCGTTTTCTCGGCTTGCTTCTGCTGGCGACAGTTGGTCTACTGTTAGTAATTGCACCGTTGGAAATTTCAAAAGGAATCCAGGTATTCAACACTAATTCTTTTCTAAAAAAACGTATGGCCGGATTCATGGACCAACCCAATACACTGGGTGTATACGTGGTCTGCGCATACAGTTTTTTTATTGTCCTGTTTCGATCAGA
>JAHEKD010000054.1 GCA_024638545.1 Gammaproteobacteria bacterium | reverse complement strand
TCGCTCAGATTGGTATCCAGCCTGATTTTCGTCTCCTTACTGGTGGCTGTTACGGAGATAGCGGCGGGGTCAGACGCATCTTCCAGATTGCTTACAAGCGATGCGCTGACTGATACCGGGTCTGTCTGCGGCAGATCTGTCTTTGCAATCACAGAAAGTGACGAAAGCGAATCAATCTCTGACTTGAGTTGCGCATTTATACCGCTGATATTCAGCAGGTCGTTAACAATTGCATCCAGCTCAAGATTGAAACCTGGCGCATTCAGGCTTGCCTGCAAATCATTGAGCTTATATGTTTTATTACTGGATTTAACCTGGCCTGATGCCTCCAGCTCATCCGTTGCCGGGAGTTCCAGGCCTGCGTATTTGGATAAGGAAGACAGAGAATCCGCTTTGATTGTGAATTCGGTATCAACGTCGATTGTTTTCAAAATATCTTCGATCTTGCCATTCAAGCTAACATTAATTCCCTGATCATTTGCTACGGCGTCAAAATTGCTGATATTCAAACGCTTGAGGTCTCCCTCAAACAGTGCATTAAGACGTGCACTTCCCGGCAGGTACTCAAGCGGTGCATTGACTTCAAAGTGATCAAGCAGAGCCTGTATTTCAGTAATATTCTGCTCGCTAAGTGAGCGGATATCGGTACTCATTTGCAGCTGAATACCCTGGGCGGTCACCAAATCCTCGATACCACCGGTTACATTCATTTGAATATTTTCGGAATTCAACTTTGCATCCAGATTTTTCAGACTGACCTGGTTATCCTTCGACACGAGGTTTGCTCTGATATCCACACTCCCCAGATCAGGTAAAGGCAATTCAGCGTATTTGGACAGGATGGAGGTAGAGTCGATGTGTGCTGTGAGCTGGCCCTCAATTTCCCTGGCATCAAGTGCATTCTCAAGATAGCCTTTAAATTCGATGTCTACACCCTGATCGGCCACGATAACCTCAATATTGCTGGCATCCAGATTGTCCAGGCCACCATCAATTACGGCAACAATATCCACTTTGGGGGGTAATGCAACAGGAAATTCTATATTGAATTTGCCTAACAGTGACGCCAACTCAATCGTTTCGGCCCGGGTGGTGATTTGAATCCCCTTAAGATTGAGCAAATCATCAATTGACCCGGTAATGCTGAAATCAGACACACTGCCGTCAAGATTTGTGACTATTTCAGAAATTGAAAATTGCCCTTCTCGGGCAACCAGCCGGGAGCTGAATTTCATCGCTCCAAAATCGATGATATCGATGCCCAAAATATTGGCAAGTGGTGTTTTTGCAAGAATGTCAATATCTGCTTTGAGGTTCAATGCCGGATCTGGCAAAAGCGGTCCCCAGTCACCCTTGATTGCAATGGTATTCTCACCGACTTTGCCATCTAGCTTAAGTGCAGAGGATTGATCATATATCAGGCCGGAGAGTTGTCCCAGATTGCCACTGATTTGTATTGGAGTGGAATTTACTGTCGCGTCCAGGTTGATAATGGCGTCAGTTTCAGGCGTTACAATTGAAAATTCATTGATCAGTGCATTGACACTGCTGTTTTCATCCGCCTGAAGGTAATCGATAGTCGAGTTGCTAATTCTGAACTCACGAATTATGAAATCAATCGGTAATCCGGGCTCCGATTCTTTCTGCTGCTCAATCTCCGGTTGCTCAGCGTCATCACCTGTTGACAGCGACCAGTTGCTCACCCCTTCAACACTGGTCTCGGAAATCGCCTTAAGTCCGCTTATGATTGCTCGAAGATCGGCAACGCCGCTGATCAAATCAAGCAGCCTAATTTCAGCCTCCATAGTGTCTATACGCAACATGTGTGGATTTTTGCTCCAGCTGGCATTTGCCATTTGAAGGCGGCTGGCAGTGGCTTTGTCGGTGGTGTTGAAATCAAGCTCCAGGGATTCGATGGTGACTTCCCGCCCTGTTGCAGACTGGGCTGCTGAGATAACCCATTCTTTATACTGGTTATCGCTTATTAGTTTTAAAACAATAATGATCAACACAACCAGGGCAGCAAGCCCGGCGATGATGTAACCTCCAATTTGTACTGCCTTTTTCATTTGTGGCTATTTTGCTATTACGGCGACGGTTATTCTACACTCAGACTCCTGGACAGATAAGATAATACTCACATTATTTCAGGATTTTCTGCGTGCAGTCGCCCGGCTGCGGCAGACATTGCCTCGTCAGTTGGATTTTCTTCATTTGCGGCAAACATCCCGGCCAGAAGTTCCCTGGTTTCGTCACGACTGTTAACGCGAGGAGAATCCATGTCGGGCACAGGAATATCAAGAAATTCACAAAGCGGCCCCCACCCCTGTTTTACCTGGTAAACCAGAAGTCGTTCCGGGGCTATCGTGTTGATGATCTCCTGCGTGCGGTTCTCGAAGAAAGCTACCGTATATTCCTTGTCCTGCATTCTATTATTCATTGTGTCATAAACCGTTTTTTGCATCATTTCACCCCAGAGACTATTTTTGATAAACCTGGCAAATTCAAGTGAGTGTATTGTATCCTTGGTTGATTCAAACCACTTCACTGCGTTGCGAATTGTCAGGATAATTTTAGCTTCCGGATAGAAGCTCGCCAGTTCCCTCAAGAATCCACACCCGGGGTTTATCTACAGTTGCACCGTAACAGTTGAATATCTTGTCCCGGTCCGGGTTGCCGTTTGCGGCGTTTAACCATTCCCCAATGTACTCAGGATTTTGAATGATCTCGGTCATATCAGCCCGCATTTCTCACCGGACTTCGTAGCGAGACGGTTAAAGGATGCGTCCTGTATCGGTTTTACGACCAAAGGCCGGCATTATGTTATCAGCATATGTGCCGGCACAAGGGCCCGCAGGCATCGTTGACACCATGTTGAGGACCCTGACCGAGTAAAATGCCCACAGGGCGTGGCAAGGGACCGTCGCAGCAGTAGGGTGGTGAGAAATGTCTAGGATCGCTGCAGGATTTGCTCGGTGTCCGATTCCGACCGGTTTCAGATAGGTTCTGAACTTGTTGTTGTTATGCGACCAACTGGTAAAGAGTCGTGACAAACGATAACACTAATAATTCTCATTTGTGACCGGCCTCGATTTATCATCCACTCAATATAGATTTTTTATTTCCTCAATAAGTTTATCCAGTCTTTTCGCTGATACTTTTTGAGCAGTTTTCACTTCATTTTGTGCAAACAATGAAATCCGATATTCCTCTATCATGTACGCCAGCGCCTGAATTTTTTCTGGTGTTTTTTTATCCACTTTTTGATGATCTGTTAACGCATCCAGGATCGAACAATAAGGCGCAACTTGCCGTTGCCGGCGTTGGTCTCTGTTCAAATCATGGGCGGCCTTTTGCAGGCGAATCTTGATCGCATCGGTATATCTGGTTAGATCATTTAACCGTTCACCCTGGACTTTGGCGATAAACCCCGGGTAAACCAGCCGTGCCAGTTGTGCTGAAATATCATTGTAATAGGGTTTACTGATATCGAGTCTGGTTTTTATCTCTCTGAAACGGGTGACGATTAACTGCAGCGCCGCTGAGATATTTCTGGCTTCAGTGAAAAAGGCCGTCTGGGTCTGGACAATCACCCGCTGCATTTGAGATTTGGAATAAGGTAAATCGCCTGATAGACCCGTATTCAGAATAATGGCATTAGCGATATCATCCGGCAGTAACGCATTTTCCCCGATAATCTGGTATTGAAGCGCAAGATCATTATAATGCGGCAAAATTTTCCGCAGCTGTTTAATCTCCCTGGTTAATTTTGATTTAATAAAATGCAGGAGTCCATTTTGGTGTTCGGTGATCGCTACCTGCTGATTATCATAAAGCCTTATTCGATATGATATGTTTTGGTAATCCCTTACTTGATTACTATCTCCAGGGCTGACTTGATTTTCTGTGAAAGCGGGATAAGCGATCAGTGAATGTTCCTTGAGGGTATATTCTTTTGGAATCTCATCGGGAAAATCATCGCTATAAACATCGTTGAACAAGGCTGCCGTCAGTTCATCAAAACTGCGGCTGGCGGATTCTGAATATTTATTTTGAAGTGCGCTTAAATCCCTGCCTTCATCAATGACAGTGTCATATTGATCAGTGATAGCAAAATTCATCTTGTAATGATCATCAAGATTGTCAAGCTCAAAATATTCCGGCCGGATATTGAGTGATGTTTGCTTATTCAGCTCATCACATATTTCAATTAGCAATCCTTTCTTCTCGTCCATAGAATTAATTCGCTTATAGATACTGTACGCATAATCTGAGATTGGAAGTAATTTCTTCCGATACTGTTTCGGTAGCGTTCTGAGTATTGACTCGACTTTATCTCTGAGCATGGCAGGTATCAAATATTCAAATTCGTTCGGGTTGACGCTATTCAGAGTACTTGATTTAATATATGCGGTTATACCGTCACGCTGCGAACCCGGCTCAAATTCATAATAAAGCGGAAATTTCTGTGATCCGATTTCAATGTTTTCAGGATATTCGCTGGAATCAACCGGTGTATCGGTGAGTAAAAAGTCCTGTTTGTCAAAATCCAGAATTGATTTGTCCTCAAGCCTGAAAAACCATTTTTCAAAAGTCGCTACAGAATAAATATTCTCCGGGATTTTATGGTCATAAAGTTCGGCAAACGCAATTTCATCGATAACGATGTCGCGCGACCTGGACTTTTCTTCCAGCTGCAGCAAGCGTTCATAAGTGTCCCGATTCCTGGCAACGGCCCGAACGCGAGTGTGGATATTATTGGTAACCAGCGCCTGCTCAATAAAGATCTGGCGAGACGCATTCATGTCTTTAGCGTAAAAAGGTATAAGCCTGCCGCTCAAAATCGGCAACCCGTAAAGCAGGATAGTTTGCTTGGCCATCACATTGCCACTATTTTTTTTCCAGACAGGTTCACTTTCAGCTGTTTTGTAAAGATGATTGCACAAGGGTTCCAGCCACTCTAGATCGATATCAGCAACCTGGCGGGCATAGACTTTACTGCTCTCGATCATTTCAATAGCCATGACCTGCGGCGGTTTTCTCTTGAATAAATATGAACCGGGAAATATAGAAAAGCGTTTTGAACGGGTACCCGTGTAATCATTATTCTGGGCGTTGAATTGACCTATGTAATCAAGGAAACCGCTCGCCAGGCAGCAGTGAATTTCACGGTAGTTTTTATCCAGTTTTTGCAAAAATCGCTCTGGTTGATCAAGCCCCGGTAATACACTCAACTGATCTGCAAGCTGTTCGTATAGTGATAACCACTCTCGCATCCTGGCTATTGACAGAAAATGGGAGCTTGCAAACTTTCGCGCTCTGTTTTTTGATTTACAGTAGATCGGCCAGAGTTGATTAAACAAAATATTGAACCACAGCAGGTCTGATTTCTTATGCATAAACAGACGCTGTTGCTGATCCGATTTTTGTTTGGCATCATCCGGACGTTCCTTAATGTCACCAACAACCAGGGCACAGACAATTGGCAGCAGATAAGGCAACAACTTTTTCTCGGCAGCGTGCAACAAAACGCAGGCAAATCTTGGATCAACTGGCAGCTGTGCCATTTTTTTTCCAAAAGATGTAATTTGTTCGTTTTTATCAATTGCCTTCAGTTCGAGTAGCAACTTGTAACCATCATTAATCATTTTGCTTTGTGGTGCATCAATGAAGGGAAAATCGTCGATTTTTCCAAATCCCAAGGTTTGCATTTTCAAAATTACGGCAGCCAGTGAAGTCCGCAGGATTTCAGGCTCTGTATAATCCGGGCGCTGATTAAAATCCTCTTCTCCGTATAAGCGTATACACACACCCTCATCGATTCGGCCACAGCGTCCAGTGCGCTGCGCCGCGCTGGCTTTTGAGATTTTTTCAATCGGTAAGCGCTGGATTTTACTGCGGTATGAATAGCGGCTTATTCTTGCCAGGCCTGAATCGATAACATTCAATATACGCGGAACCGTGATCGAGGTCTCAGCAACGTTGGTGGCAAGGATGATACGCCGCTGCGGCCCTGGCTTGAATATCAATTTTTGCAGTTTTTTTGATTGGCGCGCGAATAAACTCAGAATCTGGGTATTTCGAAGTTTCTGTTTTTCAAGCTGGATAGCTACGTCTCGTATATCGCGTTCAGTTGGTAAAAATACTAAAGTGTCGCCATAATGATAATTATCGAGCTCATTCACGGCGCCGATGATTTTCTCAGTTAAATCGATATTTTCATCCGTTTCTCTATTGATAATATCGATTGGAAATGTCTGCCCCTCGACAATGATAACGGGTGCCTGATTAAAGTGGCTGGAAAATCGTTCGGCATCTATAGTTGCCGAAGTGATAATAACTTTTAAATCCGTTCTGACAGCAAGAATTTTCTTGATATATCCCAGTAAGAAATCGATATTCAAACTGCGCTCGTGCGCTTCGTCGATGATAATGACTTCATATTTATTTAAAAATTTGTCCTGAGCAACCTCCGCCAGCAGCATCCCGTCCGTAAGTAACAAAACATCGGTCTTAGCGCTTTGGCGCTCATCAAAACGCACTTTGTATCCTATTTCATCACCAAGTTTTACCTTCAGTTCTTCAGCAATTCGAGCGGCCATGCTTCTAGCCGCGATTCGACGGGGCTGGGTGTGCGCAATTCTTCCTCTTGCACCAAGTTTCGAGTCCAGACAAATTTGCGGGATCTTGGTTGTTTTACCCGAACCGGTATGCCCGCAGACGATGGTCACCTGGTTGGTTTTTATCGTCTCAGCGATTTCATCCCAGCGCTGTGAAATTGGCAGGTCGCCCCGGTCTTTGGGCCTGATGAGCTCTCGAGATTTTCTGCAAACCTGATCAATAGAGTCGCTCAGTTTTTTCAGGTAATTTACCTGTTTGCCTTCGATCGCCTTACCCTGGTCTCTGAGCTGTTGAATCTTTCGTGCTGCAGCTATGAGACTGCGTCGGTGCTCAGTCCTGGCCTGGTCAATCAACTTTAAATCGATTCGTTTGGCTTTGGGCAAATGTGCGTTCATGGCGGGTCAATGTGATGACGATTTTTTGGCAAATATCGAACTATCCGGGACACTCTGGCATGGGTAAAGACTAACGGCGCCGGTGACAAATCAGAATTGTTATCTTTGGTATTTGTCGCTTAAC
Source organism: Gammaproteobacteria bacterium (assembly GCA_024638545.1). Taxonomy (GTDB): domain Bacteria; phylum Pseudomonadota; class Gammaproteobacteria; order Arenicellales; family JAHEKD01; genus JAHEKD01. The sequence goes on along the minus strand of JAHEKD010000054.1, from coordinate 2,243 downwards.
TGACATATTGCTAAAACTCAGTTATTCAGCCTGAACTGGCCGTATCCAAAAAAGCACACTGCCAGGATGGCAAAAATCATGGCGATCAAATGGTAATGGTTAAACGGCTCTCGAAAAATAATCATGCCGACACCAACCGAGGTTGTAAGAATGGAGAGACATGCATATACCATGTAGCTATTTGCTCCGACCCGGCTGTACATCAGGTAAAAACCGACAAATGTGATAAAAAATCCGACACCGCCGATGATGATCGGGAGCATGTTATTTGACATATAGCTCGCACGCTGACCACCATTTGATATCAGGGTCGCCGTAATAAACATAATCAGACAGACAGAAATTGCAGCCGTCATGTAAAGATAGGGGTTTGGAGATACAGCTGCAGAACGCTGTCCATACACAAATATTGCATTTCCAAGTGCGGCAATACCGGCGAAAATAAAGATTTTATACATTTAGATGAGAATGGTCCTCGACCGGATGCTGATTTTCTGCGTGGGTACCCAGAAAATGTTCGATATTAAGGTGGGTTGATTATACATCGAGTCTTGTGAAGAGCAATCTCCTCTCATGCGGCAGGGCTGAATAAGCCCGCATTTCTCACCACCCTACTGCTGCGACGGTCCCTTGCTACGCCCTGTGGGCATTTTACTCGGTCAGGGTCCTCGACATCGTGTCAACGATGCCTGCGGGCCCTTGTGCCGGCACATATGCTGATAACATAATGTCGGCCTTTGGTCGTCAAACCCATACAGGACGCATCCTTTAACCGTCTCGCTACGTAGTCCGGTGAGAAATGCGGGCTAGTCGAGTGAATCTGAATTGTCGGTAACAAACGATTACCCTGGAAAATGATCACAGCAACGATAATTGTCCAGAGATTATTTCACCTGAGACTGCCGAGGGCTACAGTGATCGCCTCCCCGTTGACACCACTGGATTCTTCGGATGCCAGGAAGGCGATCACCTCAGCCACTTCTTCAGGCGTCACCACCCTGCCCGCCGGATAAGAAGCTGCTCTTTTAGCCCACACCTCGTCGACAGTCATACCGCTGCGCAATGCGTCAGCCTCGGCCGATGCATCGGCCATTGGTGTTCGCACCCATCCGGGCAGTACCGCGTTGGACGTCACGCCGCAGCCTCCCGCATCCTGAGCAATTGAGCGCATCAGACCCAGAAGACCGTGCTTTGAGCTGTTATAGGCACTCATGGCATATCCGGCAACCTGCCCCGCTGTTGAGCTGGTGAACACAAGCCGGCCATACTCTTTTTCTATCATCTCTTTGAGAACCATCTGTGACAGAAAAAATGCGCCATCGAGATTGATGCGCATCGTTTCCCGCCAGGTTTCAGGAGCCTGTTCCCAGATCACCCGCTCATCAGCTGAACCAATACCGTGGTTGCATACCAGGATTTCAACCGGCCCCAGGCGTTCCTGTGTTTGCGCCACCGCATGTGCGCAGCCCAGATGCGTCCCCAGGTCAGCCACAACGTAGTCCAGTCCAAGCGCCAGCAGCTCATTCTCACTGCGTGCGACAGCCATTACCTGAGCGCCACGTGAGGCCAGCAGTTCGGCTGTTACGCGCCCGATGCCGCGACCCGCACCCGTTACCAGCGCTACCCGCTGCTTTACACCCGACATGATGGAGTCAGGATTTGGAGATTCATCGACTCATTCAATTGCTTATGCTCCTGGAGTTCTGAAAGTATTCACACGACATGAAAGGTATCATTAATAAATGATAACACTAATAATTCTGATATCACCACATCCTCTTAGTCATCTGATTTTTAGCAGAATCCTTTAATGACAGCCCATGAATGTGTTATCGATATTAAGAAATTTTCCAGAAATAATTATGAACTGAATGGCAGTAGATTTTGCAACAGTTTAAGTCAATTACGCTCATATCGAACATAAACTAAAAAAAACCGGCCGCTGTTGGACCGGTTCTTTACTTGCGTCGCCTACCCCTTGTTTTTTTATTGCCTGTACTGATTGTTCATCTGATGAGACATTGGATGATTTTTTCCAGAACCCGGCAATTATAGACTCGAGTAGTGTAATGGCTGATTATGGCGTCAATAATAGCCCGGACAATAGAGTGAACATTATTGTTTTGCGCTTACCCCCAATTAGGAATTTACTATCCTGAAATTCCCGCACACGCGCTTTAAGCGGTCGGATAATAAGCCTGATCCGCAACCATGATCGGTATATCTGAATAGAGATTGGGTCT
>JAHEKD010000053.1 GCA_024638545.1 Gammaproteobacteria bacterium | reverse complement strand
CGCTATCCTTACAGATTTTGTAATAGTTGGGCATTTACATCACCCGCACTGGTCTGACGATGCAGCTTCCAGCGACCCGGGTAATGAGGTTGCTGTTGGTGATTTGAATATTCGGCATACAGCCAACCTGTTTTATTAAGCAAATCATGTTCGTCAATCAGGTTGATGGACGACTGTAAAAGGTGGCTGTTGAAAGGCGGGTCAAGAAAGACAATATGAAACTGTGCTCTACAGGCATCCAGGTAGTTGAGTGAATCCAGATTTAACACACTTGCACGATCAGCGTTTAAAACCAGAATATTTTTTTCAATAGCGCGGGTTGCGATACGATTAGCATCAATAAAGGTCATGCTCCGGGCGCCTCTTGAAAGGGCTTCAAAGCCCAGTGCGCCGCTGCCGGCGAATAGATCAAGACAGCGCCTGCCGCTAATATAGGGCATAAGCCAGTTAAATAAGGTTTCTCTGATGCGTTCCGGCGTAGGGCGCAAACCGCTGATCGCTGGAAAATGTAAAATACGACCTTTATAGTCACCGCTAATGATTCTAATTTTGCCTGATTGAGTTTTCATCTATATTATCTATTCAAAGCTTCGAGTAAAATGTCTGGTCCCAGGACACTTTAATAGACGATACCACTAAATGGTTTTCTTTAAGCAAAAACCAAAAGATAAAGTCAAAGACGATTCAGCCGCTCGCCGCGGAGAAGGCGAGAATCTTACTGACACAGGACTCAAGTCGAGGCTAAAAAAAACGCGCAGCGCGTTTACGTCCCTGTTCAGGTCGACACAAAAACTTGATGATGGCCTGCTGGATGATCTTGAGGATCATTTAATCTTGGCAGACATGGGGCTTGAGGCGGTTGAAGAGGTCATGATGACCATCAGGCAGCAGGTTAAGTCAAAGAAAATTAACTCTGTCGTTGCGCTCATTGATGCAGTTACTCAAAAGCTCGAGGAATTGCTGTCGGTATCTCAGGGCGAGATCATTATCGATCAAAAGCCATTCGTTTTACTGCTTGTAGGTGTTAATGGTGTGGGTAAAACTACAACGGCCGCACGGCTTGCAAATTACTATAAAAATCAGAATAAGAGGATCATGCTGGCTGCATGTGATACCTTTAGAGCGGCAGCAATTGAGCAGCTGCAGCAGTGGGGACGAAGGCTTGATGTGCCGGTAATCGCGCAGGCAGATGGCGCTGATTCCGCTGCCGTTGCTCATGATGCCTATCAGGCGGCAAGTGCTCGGAACATCGATTTACTGATCATCGATACGGCAGGTCGACAGCATACTCATTCATCTTTAATGGATCAGTTAGGAAAAATAAATCGTGTTCTCGAAAAACTCGATTCTTCACTACCGCATGAGACAATTATCGTGCTAGACGCAGGTAACGGTCAGAATGCTATCTCGCAGGTTTCCAATTTTAATGAAATCACACCGCTATCTGGCTTGGTGGTTACCAAGCTTGATGGCACTGCAAAAGGCGGTGTGGTTGTTGCACTTGCAAAAAAATTCAGATTACCGGTCAGGTTTATCGGTATTGGCGAATCCATGGAAGACCTTGTGGAATTTAATGCCAGGGATTTTTCACGTGCGCTCTTACCTGAAAATTTTGGTGATAAGGCCTAAGCCACTCAAGCAATGATCGAGTTCAAGCATGTCTTTAAACGCTTTTCAACAGGACATGATGCATTAAAAGGGATTACGTTTGAGATAGACAGCGATGAAATGGTGTTTCTAACCGGTCATTCGGGTGCCGGTAAAAGCACCTTGTTGAAATTAATTACCCTGGTGGAACGGGCAACCCGAGGTTCAGTGACCGTCAATGGCGCTGACTTAGTCAATTTGCCGCGACGCAGAATTCCATACCACCGCCGCAATATCGGTGTCGTATATCAGGATCACAAGCTTTTGAATGATCGAACTGTTTTTGATAATGTGGCACTGCCCTTAATTGTATCCGGAGTACCTCACGGTGAATTGTCGCGAAGAGTGAGGGCAGCGCTGGATAAAGTCAACCTTTTGGGGAAAGAAAGGCTGTATCCTCTGGCATTGTCCGGCGGTGAGCAGCAGCGAGTGGGAATTGCCAGAGCGGTCGTTAACAGACCATCAATCTTGCTGGCTGATGAACCGACCGGGAATCTTGATCCGGAACTATCAGAGGAAATCATGGATCTTTTTTACATCTTCAATCAGCACAATGTCACTGTATTGATCGCCACGCACGATCTGCAATTACTCGCAAGATATGGAAAACGGGTGCTGCAGCTTTACGAGGGACAGCTCATTGATGGCTTTAAATACCATCCGCAGCAATGAAATATCTGGCCAGGCATTTTCAGGTTTTTATCCATACGCTGGGTAATATATTTCGTCATCCCTTGCCAACATTACTCACGGTTGCTGTGCTGGGTATCACCCTGGCACTGCCAATAGGCCTTTATCTATTGACGCATAACCTGAAAATGGTCAGTAGCGAATGGCAGGGTCAACCCAAGGCGACTGTCTATCTGAAAAAACAGGCGACCGATCAGGATGTGGCCAGATTGGAAAACTGGTTAGCAACCCAACGCAGCTGGATAGCGCAGGTACAGTTTGTCGAAGCTGACGAGGCATTGGAGGAATTCAAGGTCATGAGCGGGCTTGGGAAAGCGCTGGATGTCCTGGATCAAAACCCGTTGCCAAACATGTTCATTCTTCATATGCCGGAGACATTGCCGGTTGCAGAATACCAGCCGCAACTTTTACAGCTTGAAGAGGATGAATCAGTAGATCAGCTAAAATATGATCTGGAATGGGTGCAGCGTTTACAGGCAATCCTGAAATTAGCTGAATATACAGTATGGATGATTGCCGGCTTACTTGGACTCGGTGCATTGTTGATTATTAGCAACACGATGCGATTATCTATTGCAAATAAAAGCGATGAAATTATTATTATTAATCGCGTAGGCGGCACCAATACATTTATTAGGCGACCTTTTTTATACAGCGGATTTATCCAGGGGATACTGGGTGCCCTGCTTGCCTGGGGACTGATAAAGACCGGAATGAACTGGCTTAATGCGCCGGTAGAACATCTGGCAGAGCTTTATGCAAGTGATTATCAGCTGGCTGGACTGCCGCTGCCTGTGGAGATCGGCATTTTTCTGAGCGGCGGCCTTTTGGGCTGGCTGGCATCATGGATAACCGTTAGCCTGCATCTCAGTAAATTAAATCCATCAAAATAACTTTCTCGATCAGCGCTTAAATTCATCAAAAATTAATAAAATATCACATAAAATCCCGGCCTAGATCAATAATTGTGCATAAATCTGTTATCTTAATAAATTAGCACTCTCATACAAAGAGTGCTAAAATTATGGGTAAGAGAAAGATAAATTAACTAGGAGGTTAGTATGGCGAATCATACACCTGTAATATCAAACTATGCAGCCGGTCGTGACCTGGCAGGGTTTATTCATGCTGCGAACAGTGCGCCAATGTTGACCCAGGAAGAGGAGATCGACCTGGCAAATCGTTACCGCAATGAACAGGACCTGGACGCAGCCCGCCAGCTGGTTGTGTCACACCTGCGGCACGTTATAAAAGTTGCGCGGGGTTTTATGGGATATGGTCTGCCGCTGGCAGACTTAATTCAGGAAGGAAACATTGGTCTGATGAAAGCGGTAAAGCGTTTTGATACCAAACATAAGGTTCGTCTGGTCTCTTTCGCCATGCACTGGATCAAGGCCGAGATTTACGACTATATTCTGAAAAACTGGCGTATTGTGAAAGTCGCGACGACTAAAGCGCAACGAAAATTATTCTTTAACCTGCGCAAATCAAGAGAGCATCTTGGCTGGATGAACGATGCAGAAGTGGGTACGCTTTCAGATAATCTCGACGTGCCGGAGAAAACCGTGCGTGAAATGGAGTCGCGAATGACTGGTACGGATTTATCCTTCACGATGTCCCAGGATGATGACGACAATGGACGGGTTGCGCCGGAAATGTATTTCTCAGACTCACGCTATGATCCTGAGAAAATTCTGACAGATAAATCCGAAACACAGCAACAGCATAGCCAAATCTACAACGCGATGGCCACGCTTGACCCTCGCAGCCGTGATATTATCTCGCGCCGCTGGCTGGCAGAGGATAACAAGGCTACACTGCATGAGCTGGCGGACGAGTACGAGGTTTCTGCCGAGCGTATCAGGCAGATTGAGAAAAAGGCAATGGATCAGATGAAACAGTCTATTGCAGTCTGAACTGTGCTGCATCTGTAAAAACGGCGCTCTGGCGCCGTTTTTTTATAAGCAATATGTCAACCAGAGACCTATGCACGCTTATAATGCACTACCTAACTTAATCCACTAATCAGAGGGCCACTTGTACATTTTTGAAGCGGCCGCTCTTGCAGCCGCATTCTGCTGGGCGCTCGGCGGTTATTTGGCAGCAGGGCCAAGCCGGCACCTTGGTGCATTTTCGTTCACAAGATTAAGAATGGCCCAGGTTTTGGTGATGCTCAGCACCATAGTGTTAATCCAGAACACCTGGAGCAGCGTGATGGATGACTTCTGGATTATTTGTTTATCCGGGCTGATCGGTATTTTCCTGGGCGATACGGCCCTGTTTGCAACCATGCGGCGAGTAGGACCAAGGCGTACCGCGGTCATGTTTGCAGCCAATGGCCCTTTCAGCGCACTGCTGGGCTATCTCTTTCTCGGCGAAGTGCTGGCATTGAATCAATTAATTGGCTGCTCCATTGTTGTCGCCGGTGTCATTATTGCCGTTTTATATGGGCGAAGCGGTCGCAATCTTCACGTGCTTGAGAAGACACACGGTCCACTTTGGCTAGCACTGCTGATGGGCCTGACAGCTGCATTTTGCCAGGCAGTCGGCGCGATTTTAGTGAAACCAGCGCTGGAGGCTGGCGCTGACCCGATTGCAGTGTCGGCATTGAGGGTTGCGGTTTCAGTGATCATGCTGATGGTGATGTTGCTGTTACCGACATCAGTATTCAGGGCACAAAACCCACTCAACAGCACCATATTCTGGCATACAGCTGTGAGTGGATTTTTGGCAATGGCTGTCGGGATGACGCTGCTACTGTTTGCTTTATCGGGAGGCAAAGTCGGCGTGGTGACAGTCTTATCATCAACTTCACCGATACTGGTGCTGCCAATACTGTGGTTTACCACTCGCCAGACGCCTACCGCAGGTGCCTGCCTGGCTGCGGTACTGGTTGTCCTTGGCAGTATATTAATTTTCATATAAACGGGTAAACTGCAATATGCACACAGGAGAGTTAGTATGAAAGAACATCAGGGTGAACTGTCTTTAAGCACAATTGCCATGCCGGCAGATGCTAATGCTAATGGCGATATTTTTGGCGGCTGGGTGATGGCGCAGATGGATATGGCCGGATCAATCCCGGCTAAAATGGCAGTGCGTGATCGGATTGTTACCGTTGCAGTCGATAAAATGAAATTTTTAAAACCGGTTAAAGTCGGAGACAGGGTTGTCTGTTACACCCGGGTTTTGCGAACAGGCACGACATCAATCACCATTGAGGTCGATGTCTATGCAGAGCGATTGACGGAAAGCAAAGAGGTTAAAGTCACAGAAGGCCAGTTTACGTATGTCTCCATTGATGAGCGGGGCAGGCCGAAAAGGATAGCAAATTTTATTTAGGTTGGTTCCTGGGGTTGTCCTTTAAATTTGTGGCAGGGGCTGTTAAAGTTTCTCCCACACATTTGTTGATCAACGTTATAATCTTTCCGTGCTCCAGTCTCATCGCCTCATCAACTATACCTTCAACATCATCTGGATCATGGGTTACCCAAAGCATGGCCAGATTCAGCTCTTTTTTTAGCTGATTCAAGAGGACTTTAATATCAGATTTAAGTTCTTCATTCAAACCGCCGAAGGGTTCGTCCAGCAGGAGAATCGGGCGGGACCGGACCAGGCAGCGCGCAATGGCAACACGCTGGCGCTGGCCGCCTGAAAGTGACTCCGGTAAACGGTTTTCAGTGCCAGCAAGATTAACTTTATTGAGGGCATCATGTATGGATTGCTTTTCAGATTCATTAAGTTTCAGTGAAGGGCGAATACCCAGGCCGATATTTTGATAAACGTTCAAATGGTTAAACAGGTTATGTTCCTGAAACAGAATGGTCAGCGGTCGTTGATGCGGTGCAAGCTGGTCAATACGCTGATTGCCGTAATAAATTGCGCCACTTCGAGGTGTTAAGAAGCCCGCAATCAGATTGAGCAGGGTCGACTTGCCTGAGCCGCTTTCGCCCATTACCGCCATACATCGCCCGCCAGCGAGATCGAAATCAAATTCGAAATCCTGCGTCTCGTAGTTAAATTTGACGCTATCGAGTTTAAGCACTGTTTCTACCGATGATTTGCTGACTTATAAAAAATGCGGATAGTGAAAGCAGGCAAATGATTACCGCAATCACGCCGGCCTCTTCCATCCGGTATGCGCCCATCAAGCGGTACAGGTACAAAGGCAGGGTTTGAAAATCCTGAGAGCCGAAAAGTGCAATCACGCTAAAATCTCCTATTGAGAGCGCCATACCGACACCCACAGCCAGGGCAAACGATTTTCTGATAATCTGCCAGTCAATCTGGCTGAATCGATTTAAATTAATGATACCCAGCGAGACGGACAGTTGATCATAGCGCCGCGTAAACAACACGGCAGGTAATAATATCCGCATCATGAAAGGCAGGATCGCGAGTACATTTACAATAATAACAATGACGGGGCCGGTGATGCTCATATTGCCTTTAAGGATGATGAAAAGCCCGGTTGCGAGTACAAATGGCGGAAAAATCAAGATCAGCTGTACCAGCAGGTCAAGCAGACCTGTTGCTGAACTATTTTGGCCAATAAATTTGTAAAAATAGCAAAGTGAGGTCACTATGAGTGAAGCGACTGCTGCAGAGCTCAGGCTGATGAGCAATGATCCTTTGATAGCCTTAATAAAGCCGTCTGAGTTAACTACAGACCAGGCTGGTAAATTAAACGCGCCGCCGGCGATAGCCATAATCGGTAAAATAATCCACAGCATAAAAATAATCAGAATGAACGTATCAAATATGCGGCTTTTCGGCGCCTTGCCGTCTATCCGGACAACGGTGAGTTCAGAGAGGTTTTGCAACGAAAAATCTGAGGATCGCCGGGTTAACATAATAAATACAGATGCACAGATGGCGATCTGGATAAAAGCTAACAGCACGGCCCTGGGTATATCAAATTCAAATCGAATTGACTGGTAAATAGCGACTTCTAAAGTGCTGTACTTGAGCCCGCCCCCGAAGACCAGCACGATGGCAAAAGATGTAAAGCACAGCAGGAAAATCAGGCCCGCTACCTGCGGCAGCTGTGTCCTGAGCAACGGCCATTCAAGAAAACGAAAGATCTGCATTGAATTCATGCCAAGATGGCCCGCCAGCCGCCAGCTTGATGCCGGAATTGTATTTAGGCCCAGTAAAAAAATGCGGCTTGCCAGCGGCAGGTTAAAAAATACGTGCGCGATCAGTATGCCTGCCAGACCATAAAGGTAATTTGCCTTTATCTTGACGAGGGCAAGCAGGTGACTGATCCAGCCTGTGTTGCCGTGCACACTGACAATCCCCAGAATCGCAACAATAACCGGCAGTACCAGTGACAATCCGCAGATCATCAAGAGAAACGGTTTTCCGGTAAACTGCTGGCGATGCAGGGCCCGTGCGACCGGGATCGCCAGACCCACACTTAAGAGTGTCGAGAGAACGGCCTGTATTAATGAGAACTTGATTATTTTAATCAAGTAATGGTGATTCAGGCTGAGGTCAAGTTCATTTGAGTTTATTTCAGATAATAATCCAGATAGCGCGATGAAATAGACACTTGTGATAATACCGACCGGCAGCCAGCCCCAGAATTTCATGATTTAAATAAACACCAGTTTCACTGTAATGATCAGTAACTGATAACCTGACAGGTTATCAGTTACTGACGGCATTGATAAATTCTTGAGTCCATTTGGATTTATACTTCACGATCTCGTCAGGATCAATATAGAGTGTCGTCTGGGGATTAATTAACTCCGCGAAAGCCTGCGGCAGGTTGTCACGATTTAATGCTGCCGGATACATCCAGTTTCCGGTTGCTATGGATAATTGCGCTTCCTTGCTGAGTAGGAAAGAGAGAAATTCGTTTGCCAGCTGCTTATTCTTAGTGTGCTTGATGATACCTGCCGTCTCAATCTGTATATAATGGCCCTGCTTAAATTCAGCCGCTTTATAGTTTTGTTTTGCTTCGACTATCATATGGTATGCAGGTGAAGTTGTGTAGCTTAAGACCATGTCTGCTTCACCTTTTAGAAATAGTCCATAAGCTTCACTCCAGCCCGGCGTGATGGTCAGTATGGAGGGAGAGAGATTTTTCCATAATTCACCAGCCCTGTCGGCATAAAGCGATTTTATCCATAGCATTAAACCCAGTCCGGGCGTGGAGCTTCGAGGATCCTGAATAACCAGTTTCAAGTTCTGCTGATTTTCAATTAAAGATTCAAAACTCTGCGGTGGACTGGTCAATTTGTCGGCGTCATAAATAAAGGCAAAATAGCCGTAATCAAATGGAATAAAAACTTCATCCTGCCACGACATTGGAAGAGTTAAGTCTGTAATAGTTAATTCATGGGGTGTGAACAGACCTGTTTGTTTAGCGACGGCAAGTGTATTCATATCCAGACCAACAACAACATCCGCGGGCGTATCGTCAGCCTCAAGTTTCAATCGGCCAAGTACCGCCAAGGCATCATCCAGGGCTACAAAATTAAGCTCACACTGACATTGAGATTCGAACTGTTCCTTGAGTTTCGGGCCGGGGCCCCATTCTGACGAAAATGAATCATAGGTGTAAACGTTGAGTATTTGATTTTCATCAGCGAGTGCAGAACAGCTCAGTGTGAAAATAAATAAATGAAATAGTGATTTTAGCTTCATACAGCACCTTAGTAGTTATGGCTAAGACTGCGTATGATTGAAATTTAAGAACCCCAATCCCTACGCCAGTATTATCCGGTTCAGGTATTCGGGTTGACAATTGTCTCTCAGCAAGCTGAGACTGTTGTCTTAGCCAGCACCCCGTTGAGTTTGCAGGTTCAAGTGTAAGCTATTCCCGGGCGTGTTGCCAACAGTTTAATGACATAGACTCAGCTACCTGTGATTTTTAAAAAATCTTGGCTGCAATAACCAGCGAAGCTGGCCATGCCCGGCACTCAGGTGACCCCAGTCACTAAAATAAAAGTCAATCCTGGCCATCGCAGCTGTCGGGAAGCGGATATTCCCGCCACCGATTAAAAGGCTGATCAAATTCGACCAGGTGGGTTCATGACCGACCAACATTATCGAGCTTAATGAA
>JAHEKD010000052.1 GCA_024638545.1 Gammaproteobacteria bacterium | reverse complement strand
TACACCGCCGGGGCGGACATGCCGGCTGGCCGACCTCTGGGTTTGAGAACCGCCAAAGGCATCAATAATAATGTCAAAATCGCTGTTGCCGGAGGTGAGCTCAACGGCAGGGTTGAAGATATTGAAATTTCCTGCGCTCGATAATTTCTCATGACGAGCGGGATTGGTTTCTGCTATCCAAATGTCCGGCGCCTGAAATTGGGCCGCAACCAGTGCGCTGGCCAGGCCGATGGCGCCCCCACCCAGAATCAGTAGCTGCGAATTATCAATAGATTTGTAACTTAACTCCATTGCGATCTTGATGCAGTGCCAGGCAACAGCGATAGGCTCAGCTAATGCGGCCTGATGATAGGCGACATGGTCAGGTATGGGTACGACGTTACGCCGCGGTATGGTGATGAATTGTGCAAATCCTCCCTGGCGCGGCGACATTGACAGGATTTGGCGGTGCGGGCATAAATTCGTCCGCCCGCTAATGCAATATGAACATTGCATGCAGGTCACCAGCGGATTAACCGTAACACGCTGTCCGTCTGAAGACACACCGGCAACTTCATGACCCAGGATTAACGGGGCAGGGCGACGTTCATCGTGTCCCTTCCAGGCATGCAGATCAGACCCACATATACCCACGGCTTTAACCTCGATGAGGAGTTCATCGCCGATCGGCTTGGGATTTTCAACTTCTTTGTAGGTTAATTCTTCTACATCGGTATATACAAGCGCCTTCATTTTGCCAGGTAACCTCCGTCAACTGCGATGATTTGGCCAGTAATGTATGCGCTGGCCGGTGAAGCTAAAAAGATGGCAATACCGTCCAGGTCCTGCATCTCACCATTGCGACCTATGGCCGTCGCCGCCGCATGCTGTTTCAAAACTGTCTGGTTGTTAAATACGGCCTGGGTCAATTCAGTTGGAAAAAAACCGGGTGCAATTGCGTTTGCGGTGATCGATTTCCGGGACCATGCCTGCGCCATTGCGCGCGTAAGCTGTGCAATACCTCCTTTTGACGCACCGTAGGCTATTCCGTTTTCAAATGCCCGAAATGACTGTAGTGAAGCAACATTGATGATGCGCCCGCAGGATTTATTAATCATGCCCGGGACCAGTGCCTGTGCCAGGAAGAAGGGTACGGATAAATTTAATTCCAGCGTTTTTGACCAGTCTTCCACTGTGGTTTCATCGGCGGACTGCCTCAAGTTTATACCCGCAGCATTGATCAGGATCTCGGGCGATCCAGCAATTGAAGAGATATCACGAACAAATTCTGGAAAATCCAGTTTAAGCGATAAATCCCGAACCAGAACATCCGCTGAACCGCCATCATTGATGATCGTCTGCTTAAGCTCGATCAGCTGCGATTCGCGTCTGGCGATGGCGACCACGTGGGCACCGGCTTTCGCATAAACCCTGCACAAATGGTAGCCGATGCCTGACGAGGCACCGGTAACCAGGGCCACCTTGTTTTTTAGTGAAAACAGGCCTCCAAGGTAATCAGACACGGATTCGCAGCACGACGAGATTATTAGTTACTGAAATATTTCTCAATTCTGGCATCCGCTGTTCTAGCGTGTGCTTCCATGCCTTCAAGCCTGGAGATCCGTCCGCACACGGCTGCCACATCCCGGGTGGCCTGCTGAATCATTCGCTGTGTTGTCACCACTTTCGAGAATTTATGCACTGATAACCCCCCTGTATACCTGCCTGCTCCCTTGGTTGGCAGGATATGATTTGTTCCGGAGCATTTATCTCCAAACGCCACGGTTGTTTCCTCTCCAATAAACAGCGAACCATAGTTGGTCAGATTGTCCACATACCACTGGTCGTTTTTAGTGTGCAGCTCAAGGTGCTCAGCGGCATATTCATCACTTACCTTGAGGACTTCATCGTCAGTATCACAAAGGACAACTTCGCCATACTCATTCCATGATGTATCAGCGGCGTTACGTGCCGTATCAGGCAGGTCTTGTATAAGCGCATCCATTGCATTCATGACGTCTGTCGCCAGGCTTTCTGATTTGCTGATTAACCAGCAAGGTGAATCCGGGCCGTGCTCAGCCTGTCCGACAAGATCAACAGCAACCATGTGAGGGTCTGCACTTTCATCAGCAATAATCAAAACTTCTGTTGGACCGGCAAAAAGATCTATGCCGACACGCCCAAACAGCTGCCGTTTTGCCTCTGCAACAAAACGGTTGCCAGGGCCGACTAAAATATCGGCTTTGTGACCGGTGAACAGGCCATTGGCCATCGCAGCAATGCCCTGCACGCCGCCCATGTTGAGGATATAGTCGGCGCCACATAAATCCATAGTATAGAGTATGCCGGGATCTATTCCGTGCTCGTCTTTTGGTGCCGAACATGCAACAATATTTTTAACCCCCGCCACTTTTGCGGTACCGATGCTCATGATAGCTGAGGCCACGTGTGCATAACGTCCGCCAGGCACATAACAACCAGCGGTGTTAAGCGGGATGATTTTTTGCGCGCACCACATGCCCGGAAATACTTCTGTCTCAAATTCTGAAATAGAGTCTTTTTGTGCTTTTGCAAAATTAGTAACACGCTCATATGCAAAGGCAATATCCTTTTTTAGCTGGTCGGATATCAGGGATTTTGCCCGCTCGATATGTTCCGCAGAGACAATGACATCTCCACTGTAACCGTCAAGATCCTGAGAGTATTTAAGCGCTGCCGCTTCACCATTTTGCTCAATTTCATGGAGCATTCCGGAAACGATCTGATTGGTTTTTTCATCGTTAGTCGATGCCTGTTTTGCCGCTTTTTTTAGATAAGTGATTGCCATATTAGTTCCTTTAAAAAACCGTGGTTTTGAGTTGATTCATCTGTTAATCTGAAATCGCATTCATAAAACGCTGTTTAATTTCGATTGCGTGCAGCGGAATTTCAATGCCGGATTTATCGTTCCCTGCTTTAATGAAGTAATGAAGAAACAGCGGTTTATTGTCAATTAGTGCTGTCAGCTCTCCTGCAGAGTCTGTCATGCCTTTATTGTCGATCCCTAATGCCGATGCAACCGCACTTAGATTCATACCCGATGAACTTAGCGTCGGCTGGTTACCGGTCGAACCCCAGCTGCCGTTATCCAGGCAGATTACAGTCAGGTTCTCGGGCTTATAAACAGCCAGATCGAGCAGTTGATTGGGATTGAAAAAGAACGCACCATCACCGTCAATGACGTAGATGTGTTGATCGGGTTTTTCGAGCGCCAGGCCGATACCCACTTCTGTGGCGGCACCCAGTGCGCCGAGCAAATAAAAGTTTAGGTCGCGATCCTTGCTGTTGTAGACTTCTTTCGACGGAAACCCGATTTGAGATAAGACTATGTCATCGTCATTAATACTGTTCATGATGACATCTATCGCACCTTTTCGATTGAGTGAGGGTTTACCCTCATAGCCTGCCGTGGAATTGTGTATCGCGTTTAACGCGGGATGGCCGAACACATGGAAGTCCGGGATGTTCTCTTCCCATAACTGGGGAGAGAGCAGGTAAACCTTAATTTTGTTCTGACTGAAGCAGTCCTCAATGCTCTGATCCAGATCTTGCAGATCATTTGATTTTTCACAAATCGTATAGTCTACGTCAATGGCCCGCAGGAGCGACTCGACTTTTCCCCCAAAAATAACCTGTGCTTCTATCGGCTCCTGGTAGTGACCGCGCCATGATACAAAAATTGGCAGCGCAACTTGATAAAGTTTCTGGAGCGTATACAGTTCTGTAATCAGGTTTCCAAGCCCGGTGTTTTGAATAAACATGGCGGATCTTTTACCTGCCAGCGAACGGCCGAAACATAAGCTCAGGCCCGCTGATTCTTTGGTAATGTTGAGCACCTCGATATCATCGGGTACCTGCTGCATAACCATGTTGAGCTTATTACAAGGATTGTATGCTACCTTGCTGACCCGGGCATTGGAGAGGGCCTGCCAGATTTTTTCAGAATTAGTCACGGTCAGTATATCTTTTAATAGATTGTTACTTGAGTGTTTGCGTAAACGTCATAGCTATCTGTAACTGTCCGGTAGCGCCCACAACGACAGCTCAGGAATAAATGCGAGTAAAAAGACGATTGTCAGCATCGCCAGCACGTAGGTTCCGGCATGTCGTGCAATCGATAAAATCGGCGTGCCGCTCAAGCCAGAGACAACAAATAAATTCAGTCCCAGCGGCGGTGTAATAAAACCGACGCCCAGAGAAGTAATCATCATGATGCAAAATTGAATCTCCGACATGCCGATTTCCTGCGCCAGCGGCAGCATGATAGGTGCCAGGATGACTATGTTTGGCGTCGTTTCCATTACACAGCCGGCGAGAATCAATATGCCGATCATCAGTAATATAATCAGTGTAGGATTGTCCGTAATTTCAGTGATCATAAAGACAAAGCCCTGCGGTACCTCCAGCGCTGCCAGCGCCTGCGCCAGCGGCAAAGAGAACGCAATGATAGGCAGGATCACGCCATTAACCTTGGCCGAGCTGGCCAGCATATTAGGGAAGTCCGAGAGTCTGATAGTTTTTTGGATCAGGCCAATAATAATCGTTGTGATGACAGCAACCGCAGCTGCCTCGGTTGGTGTGAATATGCCGCTGTAAATGCCACCAAGAATGACCACCGGTACAATCAGGGCGTAACGCCCGTCAACGATCGCCTTGCCAATCCGTGCCAGTGAAAAACCAATTTCTGAATTTTCATAGGCATAGACTCGATTCAAAATAATGTTGCAAATCATGATTGAGCCCATGACAAGCAAACCCGGGATTAATGCTGCAAGAAAAAGTGTTGAGGCTGAAATGCCCAGCACAAGTCCAATGATAATGTAGGCAATGGACGGAGGAATCAGTATGCCGGTACAGGCACCGGCCGCCACTAAAGCGCAGGCGTATGGCTTTGGGTAACCCTGTTCCGTCAAACGATCGATGGTCATTCGGCCTACTCCTGCTGCACCGGCTGCGTCTGATCCCGATATGCAGGCAAAAAAACCGCAGACCAGCACTGTTGCCGTACCAAACCCTGATTTCGCCCCGCCCGCGAGGGCTTCAGCGATATCGAGCAATTTACGAGACAGCCCGGTCCTGACCAGCACATCACCTGTAAGAATAAATAGCGGGATTGCGATCAAGGCGAAGGCATCAATGCCGTCGAAGAGGGCTTCGCCCAGCAGCGACAAGGGCAGTGCTCCACTGATTTGAAGAATAAGCACTGAAATAACGCCCAGCACGGCCCAGACTGGAATACCGAGACCGAACATCAAGAGGCCAAGCAGTAATGGTCCGCCGAGTTCCCAGCCCCAGTCCAGTGTAATTTCCGGGTTTAGATAGTCGTACATTATTATTTACCTCTTGTTGTTAATCGAACAGTCGTTCGCCGGAGTAGACGGGCTCATCGGTGCGCAGCATGGAAATGTCCCGCTTCAGGGACTGCAGCAATCTGAATAACATCAGGCTAAAACCGATGGGCACAGCGGCGATGAACCATGCGAGGTAAATGCCCAGGCCATGCGTTTGAACGCCAAATTTAAGTGCAGTTGTAAATGTCTCGAATGAGTAAATCAGCGCCAGAATAGCGACGCCCAGCATGACTAGATCACCTAGTATATAAACAATCAGCTGACCACCGCGTGACAGGAAACTTAAAATCACGTCGATTCGTATGTGGGCGCGCTCCTTAACGGCAGACGAGGCTCCTATCCATGCCAGGTAAATAAATGAGTAACGCGCGACCTCCTCACCCCATGTGGATGAGTAAGACAGGACAAACCGCCTGACAACCTCAACACCAATAGTCATCACGATGAGCACATAAAATATCAGCAGCAGCCAGCGTTCGGCGTTCTTGTCGAGTTTTTGTAAAAATGAAGTTTTTGAGTTACTCATAATCATGCACCAGTTAAGATAGAAAAATTAAGATTGCGTCTTGTCGTCAGCGCAACTTAAACATCATGAACGTAATGCTTGCCCTGGGTATTGGCGGCCTCGAGTAGTGTGTTAAATACATCCAATGACCCGGCGAGTTCGATTTTGGTGTCGTTCCATACCTCAAGTTGATGCCCGGCTTTGTCTATCCACTGCTGAAGCTCGTCGCTTGTTGGTGAATAAAATTGAACACCGGCAGCCGCTAGTTCCGCCATGGCGAAGCCGCGTGCGGCGGGAACCTTGGCAAGGTTTTGCTGGGCTGTAACCTCGGATGCAAACATGATTGCGCTTTGTGTTTCCTCAGGCAGGCCTTTGAACCACTCCAGGTTGCAGGAATAGACCTGTGAGTCAGGCACTGATCGAATAAAGGTGACGTGTGAAAGAATATCCCTGAATCCAAATACGTTGAGCGCCTCTACAGATGGATCAAGTGCATCTGCAACACCTTGCTTAATCGCGGACGGTGTTTCACCCCAGGCTACTGGCGTTGGGTTTGCGCCTAATAATTGATAAAATTGCTGCAGTATCTTTGAACCGGGTACACGGAATTTAATCCCAGCCATCTGGTCTGGTGTTTTAATCGGACCATCTATGCCCTGGCGTATGGCAACTACGCGTGGATCGATATTGACATACCAGAGCGGCAGAAATCCTTTTTCTTCTACCTTGGGATTGACTTCGTCCTTCCACGGCTGTGAATTAACCAGATTGGTGAACTTCTGGTTCTCACCACACCAGTAAGGAATGTTGATTAGGTCAACAATCGGGGCAAACGGTGCAAAATTAGACAATGAATGCTGCGCCGCCTGTATCGTGCCCTGCTGTACTTTTTGTGCCAGTGCGCCGCCTGCACCGAGCTGTCCACCAGGTGCAAGTTTTACATAGACTTCACGATTGGTGAGATTTTGAATGTTTTCTTTAAAATCACGCTGCATTATAGGGTAGCTTCTTGAAGAACCCAATACATAAGCGGTACCTATCACCATGGTATGTTTTGCGTTTTCCTCCCTCTCTTTTTCTTCCTTCGAAATTGCCGCAACTGCGTCTTCAGACATGATTAATCCCGAGGTTGCGGCAATCGTGGCTGCAGTAAATCCATAGCGGGTTGTCATTGAAAAGAACTGGCGTCTTTCGGGGGATTTAAGTTTATTAAGGTTGCTCATGCAAATCTCCTGTAAATTTGATTTATATATACGTTACTTAAGGCTGCGAGGCCTTATGCGCCTCACTGCGCAGAATGCCGATAACAAAAAACAGACACGCAAAGACTAGCAGCAAAAACTCAATGACACCGTCAAGTGCAAGAGGCAGTTGCCTGTCAAAAATGGACGTTGAGATTTTTCCAACAACGATATTTGTAAAAAAAATCAGAAAAAGTACCACTGATATCTTATAGCTGTGTTTGATGAGGCCTGTCATTTTGATTCCTGTGTGTAAAAAATGAAAGCGCTTTCATTATTATATGATATATTAAAAATGTCAAGAACATCGGCTAAATAAATTACGAAAGCGACGTAGATAGGGATATCGCCGGAGCAATCAGTACCGGATGACAGGTAAAATATATTCATGGCGAAATAATGGCTGTAATATGTCACTCCGATGGCGCTGTGCGAGTACCCTGTTTTTAGTATGGTCCTGAGATTATATACTCATGACGGGAATATTTACATTACAATAGTCAACTGGATTTTTATGGAGAAAGCAAATGTATAATAAGATAATTGTAGCAATGGCACTCGATCACGGATTCAGTCCGACGGCAATACAGCTCGCCAGAAAACTCCTCAATGAGGGCGGTAAAATCATTGCAGTGCATATCAGTGAGCCGCTTAATAATGTTGCCCGTTTGTACATTGACGAAAAAGAAATAGACAAGGCACATAAATCAGTCCATGATGAAGTTGACAAGCGCCTTGAAAATCAATCAGATGTGGAGCCTGTCATACTCACTGGCCATCCCGGTCGTGAGTTACCTGACTACGCTGAGAAAATTGGTGCGGACTGCATCATCGTGGGTTCGCATAAACCCGGCTTGGAAGACTTTTTCCTGGGCTCGACATCGGCTCGTGTCGTTCGTCACGCCAAGTGCGCCGTGCATGTTCTACGCTAGGCTGAGAATGTATTTTGGAAAGGTACAAACAGTATATTCTGACAATTGTGATCAAGTGCAATGGTGGATGAAACCAAGGTAGTCGAAAATCCTATCACAATTGAAGACATCGCCAGAGCGGCAGATGTTGGCATAGCAACCGTTTCAAGGACATTGAACCACCCGGAGATAGTGCGTAAAGATACCCGCGATAAAATTATGCAGGTCGTTCATGAGCTTGGATATATTCGATCCGGTGCGGCCAGGGCGCTGGCCTCAAAGCAGACCTTTACTGTTGGGGCGATTATCCCGACGCTGAATAACGCAATATTCGCTGCCTGCATGGAAAATTTCGAGCGCGTCCTCTCCAGGGCTAACTACACGCTCTTAATCACCGTAACAAACTTTGATCGTGATCAGGAAACCATGCAGTTACATAAACTGCTGGAGCGCGGTGTTGATGCTGTTTTATTGATTGGCCTGGACCATTCAAAAAAGTCTTTTGCACTGCTTGAAAAATCCAAAGTTTGTGCCGTTAGTATATTTGGCAGCCGGCAATCAGGGAAAATTCCCTGTATAGGATTCGACAATCGCAAAGCATCTGAAACAATTGTCCAACATCTGGTATCACTGGGGCATAAACGTATTGGCATGATTGCGGGTATCACCAGGGGTAACGACCGGGCACGCGATAGAAAAAAAGGCGTAATAAGCGCACTGGAGAAAAACAATCTTGTCTATCATCCTTCGCTGTTTATTGAAACTCGATATTCGCATGAACATGGAAGGCAGGCTTTTCAAACCCTGTACGGCCAGAAGATCAAGCCATCTGCAATCATTTGCGGTAATGATGTGCTGGCAATGGGTGCATTATTTGAAGCTGATGCCCACGGAATACGGATACCGGATCAGGTATCGATAACGGGCTTTGATAATTTGCCAATAACAGAGCATCTTAAACCCGCCTTAACCACCATTGATGTGCCGTCTGCCGCAATGGGGGTGCGGGCGGCTGAAGCCATTGTTCAGAAATTGAAAACCGGTGAAAAGATTAAATCCCGATTACTGGAAGCAAACCTGCTGATCAGGAACACAACCGGGCCTATAAAAGTCTGATTGAGTTCTACCGCCGCTTACTGGGACTGTTAAATCAAAGAACACGCAAGTGACATCAGGCATGAGATGATCATTTGTAATTCCGGCGTAATCACGGCATCATTGAATTAACATAAATCAAATTGACTTGATGTCTGAGTCCGCAATTGTTCTTAACCCGCATTTCTCACCACCCTACTACTGCGACGGTCCCTTGCCACGCCCTGTGGGCATTTTACTCGCTCAGGGTCCTCGACATCGTGTCAACGATGCCTGCGGGCCCTTGTGCCGGCACATATGCTGATAACATAATGCCGGCCTTTGGTCGTAAAA
>JAHEKD010000051.1 GCA_024638545.1 Gammaproteobacteria bacterium | reverse complement strand
CACGAATGTCCTCGCCCAGATAGCCTGCCTTGGTTGATAAAGTGGTTAGAAATCCAATTTTAAGCGGCTCTGCTGCCAGGCTGATGGAGCCTGAAAGCAATGTAAACGATAAAAAAAGTCTTGCAAGCATCGGGGTGTCTCCTGTATTAATCTTTTAATTCGAGGCGCTAATCTTACCTCAACTGCTGGTCAAGGTCAGCAATTTGAAATTGAATTAATATCTGCCAACATCAGCCACTAATGGCGCAGGTTAATGCATCATAAAGGTGTTGAATGTCTTTGATACCCGCCATCTCCCGAATTGAGTGCATGGCCAGCTGGGCAACACCGACATCGACCGTTTTTAATCCAACATTGGCTGCCGTTATCGGCCCGATGGTTGAGCCACAGGCCATATCGCTTCGGACCGCAACCGACTGGACCGGCAGGTTATTGCGTTTACAGATGTGCCTGAACCAGCCAGCAGTTTCACTGTTGGTGGCGTAGCGCTGATTGGCATTGACTTTAATAACTGGCCCCTGGTTGAGCTGCGGTTTGTGTTGCGGATCATGTTTATCTGCGTAATTGGGGTGAACGCCGTGCGCATTGTCAACAGATATCAAGGTTGAATGATGAATCAGGCGTTGGGTATTTTCTTCGCTCTGTCCAATTCGGCGCAGCACGTTGTCTAAAAACGGCCCGTTCGCACCGCAGGCTGACTGGCTGCCGATTTCCTCGTGGTCCGTACACACTAAAAGTGCACCTTTCGCCCTGGGCGCGTTGAGCAGAGACTTGAGTCCGACGAAACAGCTCAGCAGATTGTCCAGTCGGGCACTGGCGATAAATTCATGCTGTAAACCAATAATCGCTGCATTTTGGGTATCGTAATAATAAAGATCAAAATCGAGTATCTGCGACACGCCACGCAGCAGCTTGCCTTTCCTGATGAGATTTCTTAACAAATCCCTGAAATCAATTCGCTTTTTGGGGTGTTGAAACCACACCGGTGGCAAGTGCAGCTGTGCATTTATTGAGCGCTGATTATTGGCCTCCCGGTCCAGGTGTATCGCCAGAGACGGAATGACTGCAATCGGCTGCTTTAAATTTATTAACCCGCTTTTTAGATTATGTTTAGTGTCTGCAAAACTCACGCGGCCCGCCAGCGAAAGGTCGCGGTCAAACCAGGGATTCAGTAAAGCGCCGCCATAGACTTCCACACCGGTCTGGAAGTACTCTTCACAGCATTTTTCCGGTAACGGCTTAAGCTTAAGGCAGGGACTGTCGGTATGTGCGCCAATCAGCGTCAAGCCCTTGCTGATCACCTCACCAGCGGGCAGCTGAAAGGCAATCAGTGAAGAATCGTTACGGCTAACCCAGTACTTTTTGCCAGGTTTCAGCGCCCATGTTTCTGACTCGTTCAGTTTTGAATAGCCCGCCTGGGTCAACGCCCCGGTCATGACTTTAGTCGCATGAAACGGTGTTGGTGAGGCGTCAAGAAAATCGAGGAGTTCAGCTGGATTGAGTTTGCTCATGATCGTATTTCTAATATTTTGGGTTATGATTAAAGCATATTTTAATCGTATTTTTTATTTGAAGACATTAGGTGTTATTGGCGGCATGAGTTGGGAGTCAACAAGTGTCTATTATCGATTGTTAAACCAGGGTGTCAGAGACAGGCTGGGAGGACTCTATTCTGCAAGAATGCTGCTCTACAGTGTGGAGTTCAACGAGATAGTTGAATTGCAGCACTGCGGTAACTGGCCACAGGCGGCGGCAATACTTGCGCAGGCAGCGCAGTCGCTTGAAAAGGCTGGTGCACAGGGCTTGTTAATTGCCACCAATACCATGCATAAAGTTGCTGATCAGGTAAGCGTCGATATTTCGATGCCGCTGCTGCATATTGCTGACTCAACAGCCAAAGCGATAGTCGCACAGGGTTATCAACAGGTGGGTTTGCTGGCCACTGCGTTTACGATGGAGGATGATTTTTACTCAGGCCACATTCGTTCTCATTATGATATTGATGTGATCGTGCCGGATGCACGCGATAGAGGTGTTGTCCATAACGTCATCTATAATCAGCTTTGCCAGGGGGTGGTTGAGGATGAATCCAGGCAACAATACCTGCGTATTATTGATTCGCTTAGCGCACGTGGGGCGCAAGCCGTGATACTGGGTTGTACAGAAATTGACCTGCTGATCAGTCAGGCCGACAGTGACATGCCGCTTTTTGACAGCACGGCGCTGCATGCAGCCGATGCAGTTGACTGGATGCTTGGGGAAGGTGGATGATGACCATGCCACGCTGTATACGAATTTAATGCATCGCGGGCGAGCGCCGGCACAAGAAAAGTGCTTTTGACCAGACTTAAAATGATAAAATCTGGTTTATTGATTGGAGTTAATCGGAGTATCAATGGCAGGTCACAGTAAATGGGCCAATATCAAGTTTCGCAAAGCGGCTCAGGACGCCAAACGGGGTAAACTTTTTACCAAGCTGATCCGGGAAATTACCGTTTCGGCCAGGCAGGGGGGCGGTGATGCTGATGCCAATCCGCGCCTGCGGGCCGCGATAGACAAGGCCCTGTCCAATAATATGACTCGGGATACCATTGAGAGAGCCATCGCGCGCGGTACAGGTGAAGGCGACGGTGCAGACATTGAGGAAATCCGTTATGAAGGTTATGCCCCGGCGGGTGTTGCCATTTTGGTCGAGTGCGCGACCGATAACCGTAACCGGACGGTTGGGGAGGTGCGCCATGCATTCACCAAATTCGGCGGTAATCTCGGCACCGATGGCTCGGTTGCCTATTTATTTAACAAAGTTGGCACAATAGTCTTTGAGCCTGGCGTTGATGAGGAAAAAGTAATGGATGTCGCTATTGAGTCCGGCGCCGACGACGTTTTGACCGATGAAGATGGCAGTATCGAGGTGCTGACCCAACCCGATCTGTTTTCTGATGTCAATGATGCTATCAAGGCGGCAGAGCTTGTGGCGGTGGATGCAGACATCGTTCAACGGCCGACGACCGAAGTTGAGCTCAACAAAGATGATGCGCAGAAAGTGATGAAACTGGTTGATGCACTGGAAGACCTGGATGATGTTCAGGATGTTTTTACGAATGCCAGTTTTCCGGATGACATGGACGTTGCCTGAACCCGGAATAAAAAATTGAATAGTAATGCCCGCATTTTAGGGATTGATCCGGGTTCACGGACAACCGGTTACGGCCTGGTTGAAAAAGCCGGGCGCGATTTGATCATGGTTGAGGGCGGTTACCTGTCGCTGGGCAGCCAGCCGCTGCCTGAAAGGCTCGGTAAAATCTTCACAGAAATAAGCACGCTTATCCGGGAATTTGATCCGGACGTGATGTGCATTGAACAGGTATTTATGTCCAAAAATGCCAAATCTGCGCTGACATTGGGCCATGCCCGGGGTGCGGCGGTCTGTGCAGGCGTGAACAGTCACTTGCCTGTGTTTGAGTATTCTGCAAAGCAAATAAAGCAGGCCGTCGTTGGCAAGGGTGCCGCGAAAAAGGAGCAGGTCCAGTACATGGTCAGACTATTGCTCAAGCTGCAGGAGAATCCCCAGACAGATATGGCCGATGCGCTGGCGTGTGCGATTTGTCATCTGCACACACGCCAGGTGTCGTCACAGTTCGACCTTCAGGAAAACCGGTTATGATTGGTTCGTTGTCAGGGATTATCCTGACCAAACAGCCGCCGTGGCTGTTAGTGAATGTCGGTGGGGTGGGCTATGAGCTGGAAGCACCAATGACAACATTTTATGATTTACCCGGCGTTGGCGAAAAGGTTGAGCTGCACACCCATCTCGTGGTACGTGAAGATGCGCAGTTGCTCTATGCCTTCAGTCGCCTTAATCAACGCGAATTATTTCGAAATCTGTTAAAAGTAAACGGTGTCGGTCCACGCGTGGCGCTGGCTATATTATCAACAATGAACGCAGAAGAATTTCAGGCGTGCGTCATGGCAGAGGATGCGGTCCAGCTCACCCGCGTACCGGGAATTGGCCGCAAGACGGCAGAGCGGCTGCTGGTGGAGATGCGTGATAAAGTTGACCAGTTGCTAAATGCTTCGGGTGCAGTGGGCATGACTGCCCCACAAGCCCCGACGCAGACGCAGGATCCGGCAACCGATGCCATTACCGCGCTCGTCGCCCTGGGATATAAATCCATTGACGCGACCAGGCAGGTCAGGAACCTTGATAAGAATTTGACCAGCGAGCAGATGATTCGTGAAGCACTGAGAAACATGGCAAAAAAACAGGCCTAGAGATCGTTTGAATAAAAGCAATGAATGAGGAAAGAATTATATCGGCAGCGCCAGATGACAGGCAGGAAATTGCGATTGAAAAAAGCTTAAGACCTGTCACGCTGGATGATTTTCGTGGTCAGCCCAAGGCGCATGATCAGCTGGGAATATTCATACAGGCGGCGAATCAGCGGCGGGAGGCGCTCGATCATGTGCTGGTGTTTGGGCCACCTGGACTGGGTAAAACCACGCTTGCACATATCATCGCCAATGAGCTCGGATCCCAGTTGAGGCAGACGTCTGGCCCGGTGATTGAAAAGGCGGGCGATCTGGCGGCCATGCTCACGTCACTGGAGCCGCATGATGTATTGTTTATTGATGAAATTCACCGACTAAGCCCGGTAGTTGAAGAAATTCTCTACCCCGCACTAGAAGATAAACAGCTGGATATACATATTGGCGAGGGTCCTGCGGCCCGTACCATGCAGATTCCATTGCCCGCTTTTACGCTGGTCGGAGCAACCACCCGCGCAGGTTTGTTAACTTCGCCGCTGCGGGATCGATTTGGTATTGTGATGCGGCTGGAATTCTATAACGTTGAGGATTTATCCGGAATCGTCAAGCGCTCTGCAGATATATTAGGCATATCGACAAACCAGCAGGGGGTCAATGCAATCGCTCAGCGCTCACGCGGTACGCCTCGGATTGCGAATCGCCTGCTTCGCCGGGTGCGTGATTATGCCCAGGTAAAAGCTGACGGCACAATCAACCGAAAGATTGCCCAGCTTGCTCTGGATATGCTTGAAGTTGATGGTCTTGGCCTGGACACGCTTGATCGAAATTTACTGCTGGCCATAATGCAGAAGTTTGATGGCGGTCCGGTTGGTATCGACAGTATTGCCTCGGCCATTGGTGAGGAAAGGGGAACCATCGAGGACGTGGTCGAGCCATACCTGATTCAGCAGGGTTTTATGATGCGCACGCCGCGTGGGCGAGTTGCCACTCGCCGTGCCTGGAAACATCTGGGTCTGGTTATTCCCGAACATCTTAATAAAAACCAGCAGGAATTGATATGAGACAAGCTGGTTTACAATGCCGGTAAACTGATTAATTCATCGGACTTTCAGTTGTGCTGATTATCATGCTGACAAAACTAGCCTGTAGTCATGAACGCCTTTAACTTCAACACCCGCGTTTACTATGAAGATACAGATGCTCAGGGTATAGTTTATTATGCGAATTACCTGAAATACCTGGAGAGAGCACGCAGCGAGTGGTTGCGGAAGAACGGCATCCCGGTTAGCGACTTGGCCAGCCAGCACCGTCTGCTTTTTGTGGTTCGGCGGCTGGTGATAGACTACATCGCAGCAGCGAAACTGGATGATAAATTGTGCATAACGGTGGAACTTATTGAGGTATCGAAGGTGAGCTTTGTGCTCAATCAACAGGTCCTGAGAGAAGGTACCGTATTATGCCTGGCAACCTTAAAGCTGGTCTGCCTGGATGCAACAACGTTTAAACCTGTTAGAATCCCCGACATAATCAGTCGGCTGATCGATAGCCCCAATAAATAAAGAGATAACAAAACGTTTTATGGAAAACTTAGAAACACTCCCCAGTAACAGTCTGAACGTCATTGAGTTGATTGCGCAAGCCAGTTTCCTGGTACAGGTGGTCATGCTTTTACTGCTACTGGCGTCGGTGATTTCCTGGGCAATAATTTTCAAGAAATGGTTCAGGTTCCGTGATCTGGAAGCCGAGGCGGATGAATTTGAGGAGGACTTCTGGTCTGGTGGTGACTTAACACGGCTTTACCAGCACTGGACGTCTGAAGAGAATCCAACGGGTATGGCCAGTCTGTTTGTTTCCGGCTACCGTGAATACACGCGCCTGGCTGACAAGGATCTTAACCGTTCTGAGTTGATCAGCGGTGTCCAGCGGGCAATGCAGGTGTCTCTATCCCAGGAGATCGAAGAGGTTGAATCGCAACTGCCGTTCCTGGCAACGGTCGGATCCATCAGCCCCTATGTGGGCCTGTTCGGAACGGTTTGGGGAATCATGAACGCGTTTCATTCAATCGGCCTGGCCAAACAGGCAACCATTGCCACCGTTGCGCCGGCCATCGCAGAGGCCCTGATTGCCACCGCAATGGGTTTGTTTGCCGCTATTCCGGCAGTAATTGCTTACAATAATTTTTCCAACAAGTCTGATTTACTGATCACCCGTTACGAAATTTTCATGGATGAATTTTTAAGTATCGTAAACCGCCAGGTAAGACGTGATCAAACCTCAGCGCAAATGGCAAGTTAATCGGGGATACAGAAAATGAGCAGCATACGGCGACGTCACCATAAACGCAAACCAATGAGTGAAATCAACGTGGTGCCCTACATCGATGTCATGCTGGTCTTGCTGGTGATTTTTATGACGACCGCACCTTTGCTGACAGAAGGCGTTCAGGTCGATCTGCCACAGGCGAGTGCGAAAATTGTGGAGTCAGAGCAGAATATCGAAAAATTCATCGTCACGGTGAATGTCAGCGGTGAACTCTATGCCAACGAAGATGAGGCACCATCCACCGCACAAGAGCTGCGCGCAAAAGCCGCAGCCGTGTTGAAGTATCAGCCAAAAACGCCTTTTTACGTGAAAGGTGATAAGGATGCGACCTATGAAAAAGTCCTGCAGGCCATGGTGATGCTGCAGTCAGCAGGTGTGCCCAGCGTGGGTATGGTGTCGCAGCCCCTGCCAGATCAGCCCCAGGCGGAAGAAGGTTGAGCATTTGAAACAGGCCGGTCAACTTTCTGACAAAAAAAGCAAATTTGCATTAAATTTCAAATCCTATGGTTTAGCGATACTGGTGCATGTACTGCTGCTCGGGATCATCATGTTTAACCTTTTCTGGAATCCAACCAAGAAAATTGAAATCGGTGGCGGTGATATTGAACCCATCCAGGCGCAGGTGATTGACGAGTCGTTGTTAAACCAGGAGCTTGAGAAAATAAAAAAACAGGACGAGCTCGAGAAACAGAAGGAAATTGAAAAACAGCAGAATCTCGAGGCGCTCGAAAAACAGGCGCAAGAAAAAAAGCTGGAAATTGGAAAACTGGAAGAAGAGAAGAAGCAGAAAGAGCAGCTGGCACTTGAAAAAGAGAAACAAGAGCAGCAAAAGATCGAGGAACTGGCAAAACAGCGTGAGCTTGAGGAAGAAAAAACCAGGGAAGCCGAGAAAAAGCGCCTGGCTGAGGAAGCCAGATTGAAAGAGCTTGCGATTGAAAAGGAAAAAGAGGAGCAGGAAAAGAAAAAGAAAGAGCAGGAACTGGCGCAGAAAAAACAGGCCGAAGAGCAAAAAAAACGCGAAGCTGAAGAAAAGCGTAAGCTTGAAGAGGAAAAAAGAAAACAAGAGGAGTTGGCGCAGAAAAAACGAGAGGAGGAAAAGCGAAAGAAAGAAGAATCTGAAAAACAGCGCAGGCAAAAGCAAGAGGCAGATCGACTGGCGGCTGAACAGGCTCAGACAGAGGCGCGCAGTCAGGCCGCTGCCCTGTTTGCCAGGTATATCGGGCCAATCAAGAATAAAGTCACCAACAGCTGGATTCGACCAGGAACGGTACGCCCGGGGGCACGCGCCAAGGTTCTGGTGCGCGTGAGTCCGCAGGGAGATGTTCTGACAGCGAAAATCCAGCAGGCAAGCGGTGACCCGATATTCGATCGTTCGGTGATCAATGCAGTATATAAAGCTTCACCATTGCCCATTCCCGACGATCCCAGGCTGTATCCACATTATCGGGATTTTGTATTCAATTTTGACCCCCCAGGCTAATCAATTAACGGTAAACGACATGATTAAAATGTTCTTCACACAACGATTAAATTCTGTTTTACTTGCACTCGTTGCGGTATTTTCAATGCCGGCTAATGCAATTCTCGAAATTGACATTACCGAAGGCGTTATCGGCGGTATCCCAATTGCAGTGGTGCCCTTTCTTAATTCGCAGTCTGTGCCGCAGGATGTCAGTGACGTGATTTCATCAGACCTTGCTCGCAGCGGCCGTTTTGACGTGATACCTGAAACTGATTACCTGAATCGACCGACCGATGCCCAGGACGTCAGCTACAAGGACTGGCGACTGTTAAAAGCAGATGCGCTGGTGGTGGGCAAGATTTTACCCTCAGCTTCAGGTTACCAGGTTTCATTCCAGTTAATGGACGTTGGCAGGGGCCAGATCATTGATGGCCGTAGTTTTAACGTGCCTGAAAGCAGGCTGCGCGTGGTGGGACATCATATCAGCGACATTATTTACCAGGCTATGACAGGCAGGCCAGGCGCGTTTAACACCTGGATCGCTTACGTCACCCGTTCCGGCTCAAAATATGAACTGCAGATCGCCGATTCTGATGGTCGTGACCCGCAATCAATTCGCATCAGCTCAGAACCTATTATTGCCACCGCCTGGTCACCCGACGGCAGCGAGGTGGCCTATGTCGAATTTAACAAGGGCCGAAGCATCATCTGGATTCAGGACCTTGCAGCCGGGCAGCGACGTGCTGTCGCCCAGTTTAAGGGCAGCAATTCATCACCGGCTTTTTCTCCGGATGGCCGGCGACTGGCCATGTCGCTGTCCAAGGATGGAAACGCGGAAATCTACGTCATGGATCTTGGCACCAGTGCCTTGACACGAATTACACGCGACCGGAGCATCGATACCGAGCCGGCCTGGTCGCCGGATGGCCGCACCCTGATCTTTACCTCAGACAGAAGCGGCAAGCCGCAGATATACAGAGTCAGTGCAGCGGGCGGTAGCGCCCAGAGGATTACATTTCAGGGTAAATATAATGCCAAGGCATCTTACTCTCCGGACGGCACTAAAATAACGCTGATCACTAACCAGGGACAGGGTGATCGAATCGGGTTGCTGGACGTCAAAACAGGCACCATACAGCAGCTGACGAAAAGCGATCTGGATGAGTCGCCCAGCTTCGCACTGAATGGGGAAATGGTGCTTTATGCTACCAAAGCAGGCGGTTCTGGAGTATTATCAGTGGTTTCAGATTTAGGCCGTGTCGCCCAAACGTTAAGAGTCGAACAAGGGGACGTGCGAGAGCCTGCATGGTCGCCGGTTTACAGAAAGTTATAGGAGTAAAAAATATATGAAAAAAATGGCTAGAATAGTTCTTATTGCCTTACTTGCAGTGGTTGTTGCAGTTGTCTTCATGCCAGGATGGCTCCTAGCCGAAGGA
>JAHEKD010000050.1 GCA_024638545.1 Gammaproteobacteria bacterium | reverse complement strand
AGCAGGTGGATATCATTGCACTGGTTTAATCGTTTTGCGGTGCGCCTGATCTCTATGGGTTATGCCTTGCCCGGTGCGATTTTGGCACTCGGTGTGCTTATCCCGCTAGCTGCACTTGATCGGTGGCTGGACGGTTTTTCAGAGCGCTATTTTAATTTTGATCTGGGTCTGTTGTTTAGTGGAACCGTGTTTGCAATATTAATGGCATACGTGATTCGCTTTTTAGCTGTGGCGTTCGGGTCTGTAGAATCCAGTATGACAAAAGTGACGCCGACCATGGACATGGCTGCACGTTCGCTTGGCTATACGGCCAGGGAGACATTAATGAAATTTCATTTGCCGTTGCTAAGGGGTGGGATAGTGGCTGCACTTTTACTGGTGTTTGTAGATTGTATGAAAGAATTACCCGCAACATTAATCCTGCGCCCCTTCAATTTTGATACTCTCGCAACCTATGTCTATCAGTATGCCTCTGATGAGCAGCTTGAGCGTTGTGCGCTGGGTGCACTGGTTATTGTTTTGTCCGGACTTATACCGATCATTATTCTCAATCGGTATTTAACTAAAAGCCGTATCCTAACTGCCAAATAAATTACGCCCTTCAGTCCCTAATTCAGTGAAGCTTTTGGTAACATATTTCAATTTTATTAACACAAACACCTAACCTGCAAACTATATGAAACCAACTCGTAAAATAGAAAGTGCGCGGCCAGCTAAAATGATTTCACGAAGCTTTGATTCTGGGAGTGTTCTATGTTTTTGACTGAGTGGTTTTCTGAACAGTCTTGCCTGGTATTTCGGCGTATTCCTTGCAAACTCCGGCTACAGCTAGCCCGGATTTCTCACCACCCGACTACTGCGACGGTGCCTTGCCACGCCCTGTGGGCATTTTACTCGGTCAGGGTCCTCGACATCGTGTCAACGATGCCTGCGGGCCCTTTGGTCGTAAAACCCATACAGGACGCATCCTTTAACCGTCTCGCGACTAAGTCCGGTGAGAAATGCAGGCTAGTGTATTTTGGACGATACACCCAACGATTTATCAACATTGCCCGGAAATTCCTTTCCTTCATGCAATAGCCAGGTTATGTAAAATTGCTTACTACTCTACGATTCACAAGGCCATTATTGTTTTTGGCATCAATATTTGTGTTTGCAGTTGCACATACACTGTTTATGCGAATGAAATTACCGGCATATGGCCCCAAAATCGGTACCTATCTGGATGACCTGTCGTATGCGATGCTGGTCGCATTTATTCTTTACATAATCTTCAACCTGCCATCATTTTTAAGAAAGATATGCTTGTTTATCTTTGTATTTATAATTCAACTGCTGGTTTTTGGTGAGTGGTGGAACTATGAGTTCTACCGTGACTATATTCGTTACGCGTCTCTTGGCCATGTGGCAGATTTCAGGGAGGTGGTCAGAGGATTTCAGGGCTTTGAGTCGCGTTATCTTGCAATTGCCGGATCCATACCATTTTTTATCGCAGCTTATGTACTGGAAAAAAAATCCGGATTACTGCGCAGATCAACAGTCAATCGCCTGGTTATCTTCATTATTTTTTTTCTGGCAGCACTGTTTCCTACCGCCGTATACACAAAATACTATACTGATTCTCAGATCGAGAACTGGCAAAAGTCGGTAGCCATTCCCTTGAACTATAAGAACCCGGTTTTACAGTTGCTTAGAGAAAAATTTATTGATAAGGCCGAGGTTGCGACTGTATCAACACAGCATCTGGATGCCGTCACTCGACTCTATGACAGGAATAATTCGAAATACCCGTTTTTTATAAGCGAGTTGAACAATGAACAAAATAACGAAATCAACCGCAATGCATCAGCTAAGAAAAATATTATTTTTATTGTCCTTGAAAGTGTCAGGAAATTTGAAACTATCCCGCGAAATGAGGTTGATATAACACCCAACCTGAATCGGATTTCGGCGTCTAACTTTAGTCCGAAAAATTTTTACGCAAACTCTAACCAGACTATTAAAGCCGAAATAGCATTACTGTGTGGCACGCATGATTTTCTAATAGGAAGCTCAATTTCGGCTTCCAACAACCAGCAGCTGAAAACCAACTGCTTGCCAAATATTTTAAAACAGCATGGCTATAAAAGTTTTTGGTTTCACGGTGCCGAGTCCGGCTTTTTTAATCGCGATCGGTTTTTGCCCAAAATGGGTTTTGATGAACTGCATGACCAGCAAAAAATCGAAGCCGGGTATATCAAGGCCGGTGAAAAATACGCATTGCGTCACTGGGGTGTTGAAGATCCCTATACATTTGATTACGCATTTGATTATTTGGAAAAAACCAGCGAACCGTTCCTGGCTGAAATACTGACGGTATCCAATCATCATCCTTTTATTGATCTGGAGAAGGCATTCAATGACGAGGATCTGCATCCGGACCTGCCAAGGAATTTTGACGATATCTATATTCGATACCAGCATCTTGTTCACTATACGGATAAAGCGCTTGGACAGTTTTGGCGTAAATTTGAGCAAAGTAAACTGTATGACAATACAGTCGTGGTTATCACCGGAGACCACGGGATTTGGGTTTTTCCGGATTCTTTAGCAGAAATTTCACAAGACAAGGCAACCTTTAAATATGAAGCCTATTTACGACTGCCCCTGACTGTATATTTTCCAGATAAGGAATTTTCGGGACAGATCGACGCGACCTTGTCCCAAGTTGATGTGCCCGGATTGCTACTCCACTACCTGGGCCTTAACGAGAACACGGCATTCCAAAGCAGGCTGGATCCGGAGCTGGTTGAAGCATTACTGGATGAAAAGTTGACTGATAATAATTTCAATAATCCGGTTTTTTCCTCAATAGGTGATAATTTTTATTATAGAAACGGCTCATTGCTATGTTATCCGCCGCTGTTGACACGCGAGGATTGCGATGATTATTTATATCGCTGTATCGATGCCTACAACCAGTTAAAAACCGACAAGCAGTGTGTCTTCATTCATGGGGATATCTTAACTCATAAAATCTCCACGCAAACAACAGAACACAACATGACCGTAGCTAATACGATTGTTGATTATTTCAGGAAGGCGATATATTTTGGTGGTATGCCCGATGATGCGATATTAAACCCGGGGCGCAGCGACCAATAGCTGTTAAGCGTGGCTGGCATTGATAATTCAACCCTGCTATGGTGGCGGTAAGTAAAACTGAAATTATTAACAAGGAGTACGTGATATGGGCGATTTAACCAGGGCAATTCGGATAGAGGAAACCGGTGGTCCGGACGTTATGCATTTTTGCGAACAGCCATTACCCGAGCCAGCAGAAAATGAATTACAGATTCGTCATATGGCTGTAGGCCTGAACTTTATCGATACCTATCACCGCACTGGCTTATATCCGCTGCCTTTGCCATCGGGTCTGGGTCTTGAGGCAGCAGGTGTTGTTGAAAAGCTTGGCGCAGCTGTCAGCGATTTTAACGCAGGTGATTACGTTGCTTACGGAGCTGGACCGATTGGCGCCTACAGCGAAGCCCGCAACATTCCTGCAAATCGTGTCAGCAAGCTGCCGGAGAGCATTAATGTGGATACTGCCGCCGCCATGATGCTAAAGGGCATGACAGCCAGCTATCTGTTACGCCAGACATACCAGGTCAAAGCGGGCGATACCATACTGATTCATGCGGCCGCAGGTGGTGTGGGCCTCATCGCCTGTCAGTGGGCAAGGACTCTGGGAGCCAGGGTTATTGGCACAGTTGGCAGTGATGAGAAAGCGCAGCTTGCACAGGATTTTGGATGTGAGCACACTATTAATTACAGCCATGAGGACATCGCTGCAAGGGTCAGGGAAATTACTGATGGGGTCGGTGTGCCGGTCGTCTATGATGGTGTTGGACAGGCAACCCTGGACGCATCACTGGACTGTCTGCAGCCACGAGGATTGCTGGTGAGCTATGGTAATGCGTCTGGACCTATTAAGGATTTTGATCTTGGAAAATTGTCGCTAAAAGGCTCCCTGTATGTTACCCGCCCAACCTTGATGACTTACGTGGCTGATGATAAAGATTTACAGCAAACAGCCAATGATTTATTTGAAGTCGTGGCTTCCGGTGATATCAAAATTCCGATCCATCAGCGTTATTCATTGGCAGACGTTCGACAGGCGCATGAAGATCTTGAGTCACGTAAGACGACTGGGACGACGTTGTTGATACCATAGAAATTATTGTTACTTTGTTTATATATCAAAGCGGCAAGCAAAAGTAACAGGTAAAAGTAGTTAGACCATATACGGATTTCTCACCAGGGTTTGGAATATTGGGTCGATCTATCGATACAGGCCGGTGATCGTCCTACAAAGCATAACCGTAGCTGCGATCAAGGGGGATAGTTCAGGATGTGATGCCGGGTTAACATTAGCGGGTAACGTTAATTCATTTACGGTAGTTGTATAGTGCACTTTTCCAGGAGTTTTGCTTGGAGGAGCTGCTGCGCAAAGCGTTAGATTATCTAAATTTCGGTTAGGCCAAAAACCAAACAGGACAGCGTGTTGTTGCTCTCTATCTCTTTTTTGAACATAACGCCTTGAATCATAACATTCGCTCTGACAATCAGTTCGCCTGGTGAGAAATCCGGGTTAGTAAGGACAAATGACATGGCCCGGTTTCAAAAAAACCGAACCAACATTGGGTAAGGATTATCTACCTTTTAAAAATATCTGTACCAAAAAAGTCTTTTAATATCTGAAGCTTAATCATCATCGTTAATCGTTACAGTGCCCACTGGTTTTGTAATCGTGGCACCACCGGTTGCGTTACTCAGGTTGACGCTGAAGTTTTCAGTATCTTCCACCGTGCCGTCATTGAGCAGGGTGATCGTCGCTGTTTTGTCTGTTTGGCCCGGCTGGAAGGTTATCCGGCCTGACCGTGCCACATAATCTGAGCCCGCCGTAGCGCTGCCGTTGGATGTGGAGAAATTGACTCTTACTGTCGAAGTGCTGGCCGACGATAGTGTTACCGCCATGATGACTTTGTCGGTCCCCTCCGTAACCGTACGATCGTTAATGGTGATATTGTGACCCGTACCGCCGCTGCATGTTGCCAGGGTTTCTATGTTAAACGGCGAGCTGGCTTGTGTTTTTGAAGCGCCGACTCGAATTACTTCCCCAGCAGGCAAATCAAGGGTTAAACAGCTGGTCCCGGTCGCGACATTGAAACTGAAAGCGTCATGCCAGACACTGCCCGTGTTGATGGTGAAGCTGATTGACTGTGAGTTGCTTACAAGTGAATCGCTGCTTTCCATGCTTATGGGTGTGACATTACTGAATGATTTGTCGGTTACTACACTTCCTATATACTCTACAGATGAACCTCCGCCACCTGTTCCGTGGACGTACCAGCGGCCGTCACCCTCGCAATCTTTCCAGATAAACAGGCCGCGATCTGTTGCTCGATTATAGTTTGGATCACCACAGGCGATATCGCCTCCACCTGAACTGTCATTGTCATTAATCGTGACCGTGCCGATCGGCTGTGAAAGGGTTGCTTCGCCTGTCGGATTGCTTAAAACGACGGTAAAGTTTTCAACCGGTTCAGCCACTGAATCATCATTGATGGTGATTGTTGCCGTTTTACTGGTCTGGCCAGGCTGGAAGGTAACGGTGGCTGAGCGCGCCGTGTAGTCTGAACCCGCTGTAGCGCTACCGTTCGCCGTTGCATAGTCAACAGTGACTATTGCTTCGGCGGCATCTGACAGGCTGATTGTTAATACAGCACTGCCGGCGCTTTCCCAGACAGCAAGGCTGTTGATACTGATGGTTTCGCCGCCACTCGAAGCGTCGTTATCATTGATTGTCACCGTACCGGTCGGCTGTGATATGGTCGCGCCGCCAGTTGGGTTGCTTAAATTGACGGTAAAATTTTCAGTTGGTTCAGCCACTGAATCATCAGTGATGGTGATTGTTACCGTTTTACTGGTTTGGCCAGGCTGAAAAGTAACAGTAGCTGAACGTGCCGTGTAGTCAGAACCCGCTGTCGCGCTGCCGTTCGCCGTTGCATAGTCTACGCTGATCGCAGATGAACTTGGCTGAGACAGGCTGAGCGTTAGCTGAGCAGTTCCGGCTGCCTCTGAAACAGTGACGCTGTTGATACTAATCTGTTTCCCGGCTGGCGGTGTGCCGGGGGTGATATTTTGCAGTCCGCCATTCTGTATGGCTTCATAGAGTTTATTCGCGGCCACATTATTGTATGTATCGACGGTGCCATCGGGCCATTCGATTCTGACGTTGGCTGTACTGTTATTTTTCAGACCGAAATGCAGGCGCCGGTGATCGTGGACCCACCGGTGATAGCGGCCGTCCTGCTCACGCAGTTGGGAAACACCACCGGCCGTGACGATGACTTTGGTGCCAAAGCCGTCACGCGTCGAAGCGATCCCGCGAAGATCTATCAGCAGCCATTTATTGCCATTATTTGCCAAATTTCGGAATAATTCATCGGGACCACCGCCACTGAAGCCATCCTTGCGATTATGCGGAAATATTCGATTTCCCTGAGTCACCAGTATATCGATAAAACCGTCCACGTTATAATCCGCCGCCACGACTGATTCAGTCGTCCCTTTTTTACCGGCGACGCCTGCCCCGACACTACCTGCAGCGCCGTGCCCGCCGCCGCCGGAGAAGTTGCCGTTGCCGTTGTTCCAGTAAAACCGGTTGGCCAGGTTTTGCACAGATCCGCCGCAGCCAATATATAAATCCACATCCATGTCGTTATCGAAATCCTCGGCGATTACTGAATTGCAGGTAATCGAATCAACGCCCTTGGCACCTGAGTTCACGAGCCGGTTTCCGTTATTCATCAGGAATACCGGTTTCATGTTGCCGTCAGAACCGGTAAGTCCTGAGAGTGTGGGCACATTAAAGCCCTGTCCATCGAAAGTGAAGTACACCAGGTCGGTGGTCAGGTAAATGTTCCACTCCTGCGTGGCTGTGTTGTAACCCAAGTAAGCACCACCGGGATTTATATTCGAAGGAATGCCCTGATGTGCTGTATTATTCGGGTTGAGGGTGATGACCGGGTATCTTACACCCGGTGTTACGCTTGGATGCGCGCCGCTTGAACCAATATAGATTTTTTCGTATTTATTAGTCGTCTGATTTTTGGTCGCCACTGAACGAGAGTGTAATTTAACTGTAATATTGCCGGTTGATTTGAATTTGATTAATCGCTGCTCACCCGGGACGTTAGCGGTGACCCAGGCTTCGATACGTCCGGAGTTGAGGCGCTTGATTTCATTTGGGCGGTTTTTACCGCGAATGACTACCATGTCAGTTTTCAAATCATTATTAAAATCGGCCATGGTAGCATCCGAATAAATCCCGGTGCTGTCGACTTTACTGGTGACATCCCTGAACGGTATGACCGTCGTGTCAAACACTTTCTGAGGTACTTTGGCCTGATACATGCAGAAATAAAGATGCTTGTCATCATCGAACAAACGTATTGGAAATCCGAAGGCATTGCGGTCACACTGCAGAGACATCCCTGTCGAAGAGGTGGTATTGGTGAATCGTTTGTTAGCGACCTGTTTGAACAAAAGCAATCTGGCGCTGTCGTTTTTTGCAAGCGCGAAGTCGGTTTTGCCGTCGTTATCGTAATCCATGAGCAC
The DNA here is from genome assembly GCA_024638545.1 of Gammaproteobacteria bacterium. Lineage (GTDB taxonomy): Bacteria > Pseudomonadota > Gammaproteobacteria > Arenicellales > JAHEKD01 > JAHEKD01. Next base: position 1,993 of record JAHEKD010000050.1, on the reverse strand, counting down.
CGGTAAGCGACCACCACCAATAGCACCGCCAATGCCGTAAGAGGTCCTGCGCTCCCGAAATTTGCCGGTGCCGTCATTTTCAAACAAAAATACAGTCGCACCGGATGAGCTGCGCGTTGCAAAAATATCCTGATCACCATCGTTGTCCCAGTCCGCACAGCTGGCGCCATGTATATCCGCTTCGTTTGTATTCCTGTCACCGGGTTTATACAGCTTTTGATCCAGATCGGCCTGCGGGGTGATATCGGTGAACGAATTGCCGCTGTTATTGCGATATATGCTGGTCTGCATACCGTGATTTGATACATACAAATCCGGGTATCTATCTCCATTGATATCACACCACGATGCGCCCCATGACTCACCGGTATGAAACGGTCCGGCGCTGCTGGTGACGTCCTGAAACTGGATTTGTGCAACTGATTGAGTTGAAAATGCCAGCATCCCAAATGTGGCTACCAAGTTTACCAGCTTAGCGTGATAAGCGTTTCTAATACATGAATAAAAGCGGCTGTATACCATTACCCTTCCCATTTTGACTCCCAGATTATTCCTTATAATTATCGATGCTGATACACTGTTCTACATTGTATAGTCATTATAGCTTAAAATTTTGTAAGGATTCAATCAGGAAATTGCCATGAAGTTTTGTAAAAATATGAAAGTTAATGCGCGCATTACAAGGTGATACAATTGCATAGGGCCAAATACCCTGGAAAATCGGTTAAATGACTCGACCGGTCACCGCGCCTGAGTCTATGCGGTTTCTGCCTTTTGTAACACGCGATAGGGTGAGGACTGAATAATCCTTTTCAATTGAAACCACGATAGTGCGCACAGAACAATCATCAACACAATCGGGAGGCTAAGCAGGTATACAAACGGGATTGTCCACTCAATATCCAGTACCCTGGTGCTGATTAACCAGGAGACAATCAACAAAATTGTGCTTGCCAAAATACCCGAAAAAAGGCCAATGAACAGTTGTTCAGATAAAAAACGCCGGCAGATATTTTGACGTGAGGCCCCCAGAGCACGTAATAGCGCGGCCTGCCTCTGTTTTTCATCAAAAGTGATAATTAATGCAGCCCAAAATACAGCAATACCGGCCAATACAGTCATCGAAAAAATAAGCTCCATCGCTGAACTTACCTGGTCCAGAATATTACGGATGCGTTTTAAAATAAAATCGATGTCAATGACCGAGACACCGGGAAATTGTTTACTAATGAGATTTTCAAATTGGCTGTTTCCGGAGGGCAGAAAGTAGCTCGTTAACCAGGTCTGGCTGAATCCATCCAGGGAACCTTGCGGGAATATCATGTAAAAATTAGGATTGAAATTCTCCCAGTTTACGCTTCTAAAACTGCTTATCTGAGCGATTAACGACTGACCTTCGATAATAAACTCCAGTTTATCACCAATGTTTAAACTCAGTTTTTCAGCGAGTTGAGATTCAACAGAAACCGGCAAGTATCCTGAATCCGCCAAGTTTATTGAATTAATAAATTCGCCTTTTAGGATTATATTCTCATCTGGTAATTCACTGACCTGGGTCAATGCCAGGTCACGCTCAAGCGATTCCTCTCCCGAGTCTTGGTCCTCTTTACTGACTGCTTTTTGAACAACCTGGTCATTGATTTTTGTCAGGCGCCCTCGCACGATTGGATATATGGTGGTATTAATATCTTTTGATGCCAGCTGAGACTCAAACGCTGCTTTATCGGTAGTGAGGATGTCAAACACAAAACGGTTAGGTGCATCCGGCGGAATTTGCTGGTTCCATTGTGCAAACAGATCGTGCCTGAACAACAAAATTAATACAATCGCAAAAGTGCTTAATCCGAATCCTGCAATCTGCATTGATGTTAGTACCGGTCTCGCCTGTAAATTGGCATAGGCACCGCGAAGCACCGGTGTCATTAATAAATGTTTTGGAAAATACTTCAGAAACAGTAATATCAGACAAATCAAGGTGGTCAGAAGCAGCAGG
>JAHEKD010000049.1:2359-9663 GCA_024638545.1 Gammaproteobacteria bacterium | reverse complement strand
ACTCGGACAAGCATGGCCCCGGTTGCCCAAACCCATAATGCCGCCGCAAGACAAACTGCAAACGGTGACTATAAGCTGGGCGCTCGCGTCAGCCACGCTAAATTCGGAGAAGGCACTGTGCTCAATATTGAAGGCCAGGGCGAGCACGCCCGAATACAGGTCAACTTCCAAAACGCGGGTAACAAGTGGCTGGTCATATCTTTCGCCAAACTTGAACTTGTCGCATGACCTTTAGCATCAGCTACTTTGCCTTTGGCTCAAACCTAAACTATTTTCGGCTGCACCAGCGAATAGGCGATTTTGGCACGCTGGGCATCGCACGCCTGATGCGACACCGGCTTGTTTTTCACAAACGCGGTGGAGATCAGTCTGGCAAGTGTACAGTCGTTCCCAACCCTGACTACGATGTTTGGGGCGTAATCTATGGAATCACCAGCGAGCAGAAACGGCAGCTGGATTATTTTGAGGGCGTTGGTCACGGTTATTCAGCGATTTATTTAGACCTGGAGCATCGCGGCAATACAATCAATGCACTGCTCTACCAGGCTCAGCTTGATGCAATGGATGATGGTTTGATGCCGTATGACTGGTATAAAGCCTATGTACTCACAGGCGCAAAACATCACCAGCTTCCGGCAGATTATATTAACCATATCGAACTTACTGCGTGCATATATGACCCAGATCAAAAACGATCAAAGGATAATGCTGAAATTCTAAACGGCGTTTATTGATGAACTATTGGTAACTTCTGTTCAAATTCCGCTAATCTTTTGTACAATGTCTGTCAGTACAGAGTTAAAAAATTCCAAGGAGACATAAAATGATCAAGACCGCTGTCATTCTCGCTTTTTTACTTTCCTGTTTGCAATGCACGGGGGTTGAAAACCCGGAAACGCAGTCAAACAAGGATTTTTCATACACAAGTGCGTTCAACCTGCCTGCATATAGAAACTAACATCATCAACTTGCGGATTGATAAAGGATAATGTCTATAACCAGCGCTTTCGCTTAAAAAAGAAAATCAACGCAATAACAACAATTGCCATGACCGCCAGCAGAAAAAAATAGGCATATTTGAACTGTAATTCGGGTATGTTGACAAAATTCATGCCGTACAGACCGGCCAAAAAACTGAGCGGAACAAATATGACTGTAATGATGGTTAATACTCTGACAATTTGATTGAGCCGGTGAGATGCCAGTGAAATATAGCCATCCTGCAAATCGGCTGCCTGCTCATAATAAAATGAGGACAAACTGTAAAGGCGTTCCAGCTTTTCATACAAGAACGGGATTTCCTGCTGATCATTCTCTGAAATACCCGGCCAGCTTGACATGTTAAGTTCTTTGACGACCTGGTGGTGATAGCCCATGATGCGACGTAATTTTTTCAGATTGGATTTATACTCAACAAGCTGTTGCAGTAAAAGATCATCAGGTTGACTCAACATTGCATCTTCAATTTCGTCAAATTGCGATTCCAGGTCCAGCAATATAGGCAGGAACCGCTCCATTAAGGAACGTGCAATGTAAATCGCCATGCCGCCTGTTGATTTTGTACCCAGTAAATTTCGCTTCATTGTTTTTGCCCATATCTTGTCAATAGTGACAGAGGTTTCCTTACGCCGGGTAATTAAAAAACGCTCGCCGATAAAAAATGAAATCTGGATTGTGGAGAAATGGGTATCAACAGTACCAGCAGACAGCCCTTTCAGCAGCAGGAAAGTCTGATTGGACAATTTTCGGATTTTTGGCGGGTGACGCTCACGCTGGGCATCATCAATTGCATGACGCGCCACGCTGAATTTTTCTTTTAGCAAGCTCGTTTCATATTCTATTTCTTCATTACATAAGTCTATCCAGATAAGCGAGCCGGGTGTCTTTCTCCAGATATCAATCAATTCGACTCCACCCTCGGTTTGAGTTTGATTTTCCTGGTTGACGAGGATAGCTCTAATCATGATATGTGATCTCAGGTTAATATTATTCAGTTATTATTACTTATCATACTAGAAGTGGCCTCACTGTTCTGGAAATGCAGTTTCAATATATCTTCAGTGATTTTTTCCTGTAAACCAAATGAATCATGAACCGGGCAAAATAGCCGCAGATGTATTACAAAATCACCCAGATTTGTGGTTTTGAGTGAGATTTTGGGCTCCAATTCCAGTATTGAAACACCGATGTGCTTTCGAATATGCGCATGGTAGCGCTTTGCCAGCTCATGATGGTCAGCCATGTGTGCATCGACAATTTTCTCCAGCTGTTCCTTCAAAGGCAGTGGATTTACCGTAGACTCGAATGACAGATCAAATTCATGAAAAATAAACCGCCGCTTGAAATTAAGGTTCTTTATCTGGTGGGATAAAAAAAGGCTATTTGGCACGTTAACTGTAGTGCCTGTGCATTTATAGCTGCCTGATGCAGGACTAATCTCGGCAATGCTGGTGGAAAACCAGTCATTATCAATCACCTCCCCGAAGACATTATCAATCTCGATCCAGTCACCGACTGTAAAAGCATCGGTTGTAGTGCGCCAGATTGATCCGGTGAGACACAAAATTAACTCTTTAAACGTCAACACGATGGCGACAGCAAAGGCCGCAATCGACAGGGCAAAATGCTTAATATCTGGTAACCAGATTAAAAACACGCCGATGATCAATACAATAAAAGTGTACTGTTTTACCCGCCAGACCATTCGGCGCTGATGCTCATCCATCACGTCCGAAGTCATCTTGCGCTTAATCAGCACCAGCGCGATTGCCCTGACTGAGAATACAATCACAATAAACACCAGGCAGTAAAACAGCTGGTGGTTAAGTATCTTTTCTATCAGTTGATCCTTCACGAGATTTGAGTACAGATTGATTTAGTCGTCTTGAATGATCCGGTTTGAGTGTGTTTTTACATGTATGGAATTCAGCATAAGCGTCCCGACTTATTACTCAGTTATATCTAATTTTTTTACTGCATCAGTTTCAAATAAGAGCTGACGATGAGGAAATGGGATTTTTATATTATTTTCTTTAAATAAGTCCCAAATTGATAAATAAATATCGCCCTTGACATTGGTGATGCCTCCCTCGGGATCAATAATCCAGAATCGCAGAATGTACTTGATCGACGAATCCCCGAATTCGATAATATGACAAACCGGTTTTTTATCTGCAACCACCCGGGAATGACTACAGGCGGCCTCAATCGCTAACTTTCTGACCAGATAAGGGTCTGAATCATAGCTGGTGCCGAAATATAAATCCTGGCGTACATATTCGTCAGAATACGACCAGTTAATCACCTGATTGATGATCAAGTCTTCATTTGGGATCAGATATTCCCGCCCGTCCCGGGCAATAACCGAAACGTATCTGGCTGCCAGGTAATTTATCTGGCCGAATGATTCGCTAATACTTGACGTAACGGTGATAACATCACCGGGTTTTATGGATTTATCCAGCAGCAATATGACGCCGCTGATCAAATTGGCGAATATTTTTTGCAGTCCGAATCCGATACCCAGACCGATGGCCCCCGAAAAAACAGCCAGTGCGGTAAAGTCAATACCCAGCGCGCTCATGCCGATTAACAAAGCCATTAATACGAAAAGGGCCTTAAGTAATTTTGCGCTCAACACCTTGAGCGAAGGCGACAAATCGCTGGATTTATTAAGTTCGATCTCGGTGAATCTGCCGATAGCCAGCGCCAGCCAGATCGCCATAATAAAAATCAGCCCCCCCTTTAACACGCTTAACACCGTGCTGTGAAAGCCACCGATCTCAATTGATGTTTTATTGAGGACGGCCAGCGCATCCGGCATGACATTCAAAATTTGCAGTGCAGCAATTATCCACACCACGTAGGCAATCAGTCGCGCAACGAGCTGATTACGGATAACTTTGGTGGCCAGTTCAATAATCAGCCAGGCTGTTGTCAACGAGACTATTATCGTCAGCGTAAATCCATTACTGGGCCAGGTAACGTGTCTGATTATTAAAACACATATCCAGAGAAGCACACAGAATACCGCGACGGCTGAGCGCCGCTTGAATGTCGCCAACACGCGTAATAGTTTGGGATGGCCACGAATTTTTCGCAATTGCGGATCAAGGACAAGCTTTAAATGCTTACCCAGTTTGAGTGACAGCATTATACAGATCAGGAGTACAACCAGATTGATGACCACCCAGATGATACCGGTTCGGCTAAAACTGATGCCCAGCTCCGTCAAATACTGCTTAAGCGCCGGCATCGTGTTATTGATAAAATCCTGTATCATCTACTGTCTGTTGGAGACTATCGTTTCATATCAATCATACCTGAATATAGACCTGGGTAATCTATTAATGAACCGGTGAGCCCGGTATTACCTGGACTGAACCTGAGTAAAACCGGAACGCGTGCGGCCAGTCAACTGGATGAGCGTACCCTTATTCAACACAACGCCAGGAATGGGCTCTGATATTACCTCCCCTGTCAAACACCCATCGTGAGCCCTTGGTAAAGGTTGTCGTGGGTTGTTTTTTATCTTCGGATTTGACTTTTTTGGCCAGCCACTGTGCGCTGAGTTTACTACCGGTTTTGCAGTTCTTTTCTGCAAACACCTCACAGTATTGAAAACCCGTAACCGCTATACGGTGCAAACGACTTTTTTTAAAGAGATTATGGCAACCGGTTTTGTCGGTATCCTTTACAACACTAAGTATGGTTTGTTGACCAAGATCGTTGACCCTGTAGAACCTGATTTTACCCTTGCTGACGCCATCAGGACCTGAAGTGGAACTTGTTGAAGAGGATGCACAGGCAACAAGTAAACCCGCTATGGCCAAAATAATAAAAATACGCATATACCCTAAAACCCAGTCATCAATTCAAATATTGTAAGCAAACCTGGTAATAAAATAAGATTAATACTCACAATTTTCTTTATAACACGAATGTATAGATATGTGCTTGCCGGAATCATCCCATTTCGTGATCAGCGTGTCAGGTATCCTTCGATAGCGGCTCATTAAGCTCTATCGGATAACCGTCCGGATCTTTAATAAATGCCAGGACCCGTGTGCCGTGCTTCATGGGTGAAGGTTCTTTTGTAAACTCAACACCTTCACTTTTAAGATATTCACTGGTGGCATAGACATCCGAGACTTTTAATGCCAGGTGGCCCCAGCCATTGCCACGATCATAATCATCCCGCTGATCCCAGTTATAGGTTAATTCCAGGGTTGGACCATCGTCTTCACCTTGATAACCGATAAACGTATTGGTGAATTTACCTTCAGGATAGTCATTTTGACGCAGTATTTTCATGCCTAAAATTCGGGTATAAAAATCGAGCGATTTTTTGAGATCCCTGACCCTGAGCATGGTGTGATCAATTCGAAAATCGGGTTGATGGGATTTTGATGACATATATATTTACTCAATAGCTAAATTCTCTGCGGCTGTGACAAAAGATTATCCCAGTGCTCGTTCAAATGCCAGTTCCTGAAATCGACGCACACTGTCCTCCCAATGTGGAGACAGTAACCCGCCAGGTTCTGCGACATCGGACGCGCGTCCAAGCTGCAGGCGCTCGCAGATTTCATGATCTTCCTTGTGCACATCATACCAGAGTGTTTTTAGCGCCCTGATTTCACTATCATCTTTGTGACTGTTATCAGTTAAATAGATGACCCGCTTTTGGCGAGTTTGATTAACACTCACCGGAATATTCAGATGAACGCCAAGTTGATCAGGAAAATACCTGCCAAAAACGAAGTTGGGAAATAAAGTCAGGTACAAGGAACTGACCGCAAGCGTGTTGGTTTTTTTATCGGGGTTTGTTTTTTCAATATCAACGGCACTACCAAGACAGTGTCTGTCAATGACTGTATAATGATTTTCCAGGGGCTGATCCGTCGTTGATGAATGCACAAACTGCACGTGATAGGGTTCAATAAAATTTTCCATCAGCAGCTTCCAGTTACACTTGATTTCATCCATTTCAATGGTCGCAACCGCCCTAACCTGCTTAAAATCAACATCCGCAATTCGGGATTTAAGCGGCTCAATATATTCATCAAAAGGCCCTGGATTTTCACTCAGGCTAATATAGATCCAGTCAAACCAGACCTCGCAATGAATGGCCACCAGCGAATGGTTTTCAGGATTAAAACCCTCTGGGGTGTGCTGATCCGGCCCGCCAAAAAACGGTGTAGACTTCAGTGCGCCATTCAAACCATAGACCCAGGAGTGGTAAGGACAGCGTATTCGAGGTCCGACGTTATGCTTCTTATCGATCAATTTCAGGCATCGATGCCGGCAGACGTTATGGTAGGCCGAAATAGATCCATTGCTGTCTCGGATTAAAAAAACCGGTTTACCCGCTATTTCGACCGGCATCGCGTCGCCCGCCTGGCTCATTTCATGCGCAAACCCGACAAATACCCATGACTGCGAGAACAGCGTTCGCTGTTCCTGCTGCCAGTAATCCGTACTGGTATATGCATAGGCTGGCAGCCCGCCGGCTAATGGCGAATCTGATTCAAACTGCTTGCAAGCTGCAGATTTCCGGTTTTGTGGAATCACTGTTTAATCCTCACAATTGATAAAGTTTAGTCCTGCTGACAGCCAATTGAATAACAGGTAATGTTATCAAAATTTAGCCTGAATTGGGCATCTCCTCCAAATTAATGACCGGCAGACGCGCCACACCGGCAAGTTCTTTTAAGATAACGCATTTATCATCGGCTTCATACCTGAGGTGATTATTTCTGGGCACGCACATTAAATCGCCCGGGTTGAATACATCGTCCATATCATCGACCACCCGTCGAGATATACCCTCAACAAAACAAGAAAACAAATGATAAAATACCTGTCAATTAGTAATATATTCTCAAAGAATAAACATCAACAGCAAGATAACAACAACCGGCAACCCTCTCTTCGGGCGTTAAAAGCATATGGTGCCGTTTCCTGTGATCTGCAAATGAACAAAGCAGCGCTGTATGCACAAGGTGTAGAGCTCGGCTGACGATCACTGATTAAGACGGATGTGCAGGCAGGTAGATTGCTGTGCCCGTTTGAATTGTCTTTAACCAGTTTTTCCAAATACCTGGCTGAGCCGGAATGTCGAGAAACGACGCCGGCCGCTCAAAATTTATCAACTCATTAAAACGCGAGATCCCATCGAATTGTGGCCAGTAAATTCATCAGTGCGAACCTACCAGTTTCCGATCGTCCACTCCGGGACAACGACATCATTATCAATACCTGTATCTGAGCTATTCAGGTTGCCATCACCATCCTGATCGGAA
>JAHEKD010000049.1:0-2349 GCA_024638545.1 Gammaproteobacteria bacterium | reverse complement strand
CAACTTCGACTCGATAGGTCCTGCCCTGTTGTTGATACTCTTTAATCGTGGTTGTGCCCGCCTGTCTAATTCTAATACCAGTGCTTTCTTCCTTGCTATCAGGTTCAACAGCGGATCCGGGATCAGCGGCAGATGGAGATTCAGCAGGTTGCGCATGCCCGATATTGAATACGGCCAGTTGGGCAATGGCAAACGCAGCAATGAACGTGTATTTACAGTGGCTTTTCATAAGTTTAGTAGCATTTCTTCTTCAGCAGCGGATTTTTCAAAACCCTTTTGCTCATAATAATTGAAAATTTCGTCAACGATTTCCTGCGGATCATCAAGAATACAAAACAAATCCAGATCGGATTCACTAATCGTCTTTTCTTTGACCAGCGTTCCTTTAAGCCACTCTACCAAACCTTCCCAGAATGGCCTATGAACAAGTATAACAGGTATACGCGGCGATTTACCGGTCTGGATTAAGGTCAAAATTTCAGCCAGTTCATCCAGCGTGCCGAAACCACCCGGCATTACCACATAGGCTGATGCGTGTTTCACAAACATCACTTTTCTGGCAAAGAAGTGCTTAAAACTCAGGCTGATATCCTGATAGGGATTACCGCTTTGCTCATGTGGCAACAGTATATTAAGCCCGACACTGGGCGAGTCACCGGCAAACGCACCTTTGTTAGCCGCCTCCATAATACCGGGACCGCCTCCGCTCACGACGGCAAACCCCGAATTAGAGAGATTAAGCGAAATTTCCTCAGCCAGTTTGTAGTATGGATGATCTTCCGGTGTTCTGGCCGACCCGAAAATACTCACAGACGGATGAATCTGGGCAACTTTCTCAAAGCCTTCGACAAACTCTGCCATAATTTGAAAAATCTTCCAGGATTCACGGGACAGCATGTGTGACGGCGTAGTGAACGAGCGGTATTTAGCGACTGATTTTTTCCTATCCTGCATATTAACTGTGTTCCTGATTAAAAGACAAAACAGTACTATTCTCCCACAACTTTAGTGGCCTAAAAATGATTAATCACGCTGACTGGTTTCTGTGCATGTAAAAACAGTGCTTTTAGCTCATGAAAATTAGTGTTAGAAACATTGAATCTTACTGAAAAACGGTGCTTGGTCCGTCCTTAAAGGCGGATTGAAATGCCGATAATTTCTGAATAAGGTCATGTAATCGCGCTTTCAATCCTTTCCTCAGGCTTTATTGGGTTTGTAAATACTTTTGCCAGTTTGGTTATGATAGTGGCTTAAATTCATTTACTGCGGGTATATTCAGATCGTTGTTTGGCGCAAGTGCGAGTACCTTTGCTATCGCGCAATTTATACGAATAGACATAACATCTGCGAAAATCCGGATTCGCGGCAGCTGTATCTGCAGGCCAGCACGCAGCTGTCCAAGATCCTTGGCATCGAGATTGTAAAGCCAAAGTAACGGTAAATGCCGATTTTGATGTCAGAGGAACACTGGCATTGAACAAAAATGTGCCCGTTGGATTTCAGACTATGCGCTGTGATCTTCAAATGCGGGCTAGATAGTTGCGTCACGCAACAAACGCTGAAAAACCCACCGATGATTAAAACTGAATTTTTTACATTATAATCCTGCAAACCAAGTTTAAATGAGTGTCAGACCTGACAGTAAAAAAACCGTTGACGCGTTACCTGCCGGCTCATCTCTTTCCGAGCCGGCAGCTTACATTTCACAATACTATATTTTAGAATTCGAAATGAAAACTAACCGCGTTTGTGAAAAATTGTCAAAACTGAATCATCATACTGTCATTTCATAAATTCATTGATACAATGATTAATTATGAAATTAAAACAGTTTGCACAAACGCAGCATCGCTGATCATCAACCATCACATGATCTTCAATTTCGAAGTGCCGGTTACTCCTTCATCAGTGATCATTCAAATAACCATAACTGTTTATTTCAAATGGCGGCAATCCAGTTACTGTTGGCAGTGATCACTGCAGTTAGCTAACTTTCATGCGTGACTTTCCGGTTTGGCATATAAATGAGCCGGGCTACGCGATCAACAGGTGCTGAATGCTGACAATAATATCAAAGTACAGGCATTGAATTAGATCACTGCTGATCAGTTTTTGGATTTTAACTATTCAAAACCTTGCGGATTCTCTAAGCATGCTTAATTAAGGGTTACATATTATGTCAGGATCGACAGCATAATGGTCTGCAATTTCTATTCTGGATTATTGTGTTGATCGCTCTCAAATTAAACTAATTTTCAACATATTGAGGAATCTTTAATATGAACTTGCCAGACAATGATAATTCAGTCACAAAACTCACTAAATTGATTCTGTTTACAGCCTTTTGTC
>JAHEKD010000048.1 GCA_024638545.1 Gammaproteobacteria bacterium | reverse complement strand
GATCAAAAGGCGATCAGCCTGGCGGCTAAAAAGGCTGATGGAAATGATCGAGTCACCGCGCTTGAAAGTGGCTGTTTACCCGATAATATACGGCTGTCGGGCCAGTATGATTGTGTACTGGCCCTGGATGTTATTGAGCATGTACGACAAGATGAGGAGGCAGTCAAAACATTGATCAGCCTGCTTAAGCCCAACGGACTGCTATTGGTGACGGTGCCGGCGTACCAGTGGCTGTGGTCAGCACATGATGAAGTTAATCATCATTACAGGCGATACACGGCAGGCAAACTCAGGCAGCTTTTTGAGAATTCGGGGGTAAAGATTTTGAAGCTGGGCTACTTTAATACACTGCTCTTTCCGGTAGCAGTAGTCAGGCGGTTGTCGAGCAGATGGATGAACGATTCCAGGCATCCGCAGGCAGATCTTGATCTGCCTGGCAGGCTGACAAATCAATGTCTGAAATTTATATTCTCATTGGAAAGTCACTGGGCGGGCCTGATTACCATGCCTTTCGGTTTATCATTGATAATAATCGTTCAAAAAAATGACCTTTAGCCTGCAAATTGCACCATTTGGAGCACAAATTTTGATAGAGCACACTAAAATTCAGGGCCAGAACCAGATATCAGATGGCGATTTAAGGAACAATGCATCCTGGTAGCAGTGTGAATAAGTTATTATCATCCTACAAGCTAAGCAAAGTATGTTTTTGTGAACAATCACCCAATCTGTTTAAAAGATTAACCCGATACCCAGCTGCTGATGCAAAATGCAAACTAGCACTTTAAGTATTGTTATCCCCATTTTGAATGAGGAAGATGTGTTTCCACATCTTCTTGAGCGATTAGACACTGCCCTGGCGGCATTCAAACCGGCTCTGGAAATAATATTCGTAAACGATGGCAGTACTGATAATTCCAGAGCCCTGATTAACGCTGCCGCAGAAAATCACAAGGCGATTTGCGGTATTCATTTAAGTCGAAATTTCGGCCATCAAAGCGCGCTAACCGCAGGTCTGGAACATGCGACCGGTGAGATTGTGGTGGTCATGGATGCAGACTTGCAGGACCCGCCGGAACTCATTGGAAAAATGGTCGAGCGCATTAAAGCAGGCGATGACGTGGTATATGCAGTCAGGCGAACACGCAAGGAAGGGGCGCTGAAAGTGGCTTGCTATAAATTATTTTACCGGATTTTAAAGTACGTCTCGAAACTGGATATTCCGCTCGATAGCGGCGATTTTTCAGCTATGAACAGGCGCGTCGTTGATACCATCAATGACATGCCCGAATACAACCGTTTTATTCGGGGAATAAGAAGTTATGCCGGATTCAAGCAGTCAGCTGTCTATTATGACCGTGAATCACGCGCTGCCGGGGAGCCAAAATATAATTTTGTCGGTTTATTAAAACTGGCCGGAGATGGCGTTTTTGCATTCAGTGAATATCCACTGCGTCTGGCATCATTTGCAGGTGCTGTTGTGGCGCTGCTGTCATTTGTCGGTGGCCTGTCATTATTATTGTGGCGACTGTTTTCTGCACAGCAGCTGCCAGGATTTGCGACACTCGCTGTCTCGATATTTTTTCTTGGTGGTGTGCAGCTGATTTGTGTAGGTGTTTTAGGCGAGTACGTCGGTCGCATATATAATGAGGTAAAACGCCGTCCTACATACATCGTTGAGAGTACGGTCGGCAGGGATTCATAAATCAATTAATATTCATACAGGTAAAATAAACCGGATAAACTTCAGGGAGTATATTAATGACTGGAAAAGCTGATTTCACGCAGGAACAGTGGCAACTATTGCTTGACGCGCCAATCATGATTGGTATGGGCGTCATGGTAGCCGGAAAAAGCGGACTGGGCACCATGAAAGAATCTTTTGCCCTTAATCAGGAAATAATGAGTGCGGTAGAAGATCATCCCGATAACGAATTAATACAGGCGGTCGTGAACGCCAGAATTAAAAACAATGAAAAATCAGCTGCTGAGTCGATATCCGGTAATCCCTATGCAGGTATGGGTCGTGAAGGATTCGTAGATGTGGCCGTAGAGAAGTGCAGTCAACTGTGTGACCTGCTTGATGAAAAATGTACACAAACAGAAGCCCGGGAGTACAAGCAGTGGTCGATGAAGATTGGTGAGAAAGTAGCGATGGCGGCATCTGAAGGGGGCTTCCTGGGGTTCGGTGGCGTGCAGGTCAGTGAGGAGGAAAAACTTGCACTTGCAAAAATTTCCCAGGCACTGGGTGTTGAAGCATTTTCCTGAAGGGGTTCTTTCCGCAGCTTAGTGGCATAAGCCGTCTCCTGGATTAGGTTGACTTTCGACTCTAAAACAGCAATGCTTACAATAGGGCGGCGACTCATGATTTTCAGTGACAAATGAGTGTCATTTACATATTCAAGCGAGCCCCGGGTAATAGTAATAGCCTTGGTCTCGGTGCGGGTGTATGTTAGACTTTTTATTTGATACACAGCGTTTGACGATGAATCCCTGCCAATGATCCAGACCATACTGACACCGATTGACGGTTCCATACATTCGCAGGCAGCCCTGGACCTGAGTACAGACCTTGCTGCCAAATACGATGCTCGAATGGTTCTGCTGCATGTCGGCACGCGTGACGATAATGTCTCTGACACACTTTACGATGCTGCATCACGCGAATACGAGACGGCGGAAAACAGCGGCCGGGAGAGCGGTATCCATGAGCACCAGTCGCGACACCTCAACATACTGGAACACATGGGGCATATGCTCTTGCGTGATGCGCAAGAGCAAGCCGAGGGCAAGGGTGTGAGACGTATCGAGACCGTCATCGAGTCTGGTGATGCGGGCGAACGGATTCTGCACCAGGCAAAGCACAGCTCTGCGGATCTTATCGTCATGGGCAGCCGCGGATTTGGTGATCTCAGGGGACTTGTTTTGGGTAGTGTCTCGCACAAGGTGTTTCATCTCGCGCCCTGTTCCTGCGTAACGGTACACAGCGCGGACCCGGAATCGGTTCTTGCCGGCATAAACAGCATTCTGGTGCCAACCGACGGTTCCGAACAGGCCGACAGGGCGGTCGAGATCGCGAGCGACATTGCCGCACGGTATGGCGCTAACCTGGTGCTCCTTTACGTGACCTGGCGCGGCCCGTCACTCGAAAACCTGCGCGCATCAATCGACATCGATCAACTCAGCGACACTGCCCGTGAAGAGCTGGACCCGTTGCGACATCCAGTCGCCGAGCGTGTGAGCAGCACCTTCTTTCCACCGGTTATTTCGAAGGCAACCTCTGCGGAAATCGGCGAGCAGGTTCTGGCTCGCGGGCGCCTGACCGCCGAGGCGAAGGGCGTTCGGGCACCGAAACTGGTGCTGCTTGAAGGCGATCCGGCACGTAAAATTATCGCGAACGCCGAGCGCGAGCATGCGGACCTGATCGTTATGGGTTGTCGTGGCCTGGGGGGCGCCGAAGGACTGCTCACAGGCAGCGTATCCTACAAGGTAAGCCACACGGTGCCCTGTGACTGCATGATTGTTCGCTGAGCCTGCAGTTACAGGAGCGGGAGGATCCTCGATGAGTGACCTGTGTGATCCGGCTCCGCTGGTGTTGACATCGCCGGCGTAATAATGGGGTCAACGTGGGCCGGAGAGTTATTTTTTTCAGCCGCGTCAGGTTCGGTATTCATTTCCGTGTCAATATTAAACAGGGGGCGGGCTAGCCCGCATTTCTCACCGGACTTCGTAGCGAGACGGTTAAAGGATGCGTCCTGTATGGGTTTGACGACCAAAGGGCCCGCAGGCATAGTTGACACTATGTCGAGGACCCTGACCGAGTAAAATGCAGACAGGGCGTGGCAAGGGACCGTCGCAGTAGTAGGGTGGTGAGAAATGCGGGCTAGGTTATATTCTGGTTTTCAGTGTTATTGAATAAAGCATTCATATTCCCGGATTCCAGTTCAGCAAGCTTTTGCATATAAGGTGCCGTATTAATATTATTCGACTTAAGCCACTGCGGGTTGTAATAGGTATCCAGGTAGCGTTCGCCGGCGTCACAAATCAATGTCACGATGCTGCCGCACTGGGATGCTATTTGCATTTCACTGGCTAATTTTAGTGTGGCGAAAAGATTGGTGCCGGTGCTTCCGCCGCATTTGCGTTTTAATCTTGTTTCCAGAATTGAGAGACAGGCGATTGAGGCGGCATCCGGAATTTTTTCCATGCGGTCAATAATATCGGGCATGAACGAGGGCTCAACCCTGGGTCGGCCGATGCCTTCTATGAGTGAACCCTTCTCAATTTTCAGTGACCGGTCTGCGTTATTATAGTAATCATAAAATACCGAGTTTTCCGGGTCGGCCACACAAAGCCTCGTACTGAATTTTTGATATCGAATATAGCGGCCCAGCGTGGCGCTGGTGCCGCCTGTGCCTGCACTCATGACTATCCAGTGCGGTACGCAGTGGGGTTCCTTTGATATTTGTTCAAAAATTGACTCGGCAATATTGTTATTTCCGCGCCAGTCAGTTGCTCTTTCGGCATAGGTGAACTGATCAATATAGTGACCGTCGAGTTCCACGGCAAGGTTTTCTGCGGCCTGGTATATCTGAGCGGATGAATCAACAAAATGGCATTCTCCGCCGTAAAATTTAATTTTCTCAATCTTTTCACAGGAGATGCTTTTCGGCATAACCGCTATGAACGGCACACCGATTAATGCAGCAAAGTAAGCTTCAGAGACAGCCGTGCTTCCGGAGGAGGATTCAATTACTGGTGTGTCCTGATTGATCCATCCATTACATAATGCATATAAAAAAAGCGAACGAGCGAGCCGGTGTTTCAGGCTGCCGGTCGGGTGGGTTGATTCGTCTTTTAAGTAAATGTCGACACAGTCAAACACGGGCCAGTTTAGTTTCACTAAGTGAGTATCTGCCGACCGGTTGAAATCAGCCTCTATTATTTCAATGGCCTGATTTACCCAATCGCGCCTGGAAATTGTTGTCAAGGTAACTGTTATCCTGTTAAATATTAAATATAGATAATAGAGTGTAGACAATAGAAGGACAATATCTAAATTTTGATTGCCCGCGCCTTTTTTTGTTCCAGGCAGATGATCCGCTCTCCATATCGATACCCCGGGCTTAGCCCGCATTTCTCACCGGACTTCGTAGCGAGACGGTTAAAGGATGTGTCCTGTATGGGTTTTACGACCAAAGAGCCTGCAGGCATCGTTGACACTATGTCGAGGACCCTGACCGAGTAAAATGCCCACAGGGCGTGGCAAGGGACCGTCGCCGTAGTAGGGTGGTGAGAAATGCGGGTTAGTTAACTCAAACATGTAGGGTCCGGCTGTGGGCTATTATCCTTGCACACGGTTTAATGCCTTAGCGCTTGTCTTGAGGCTTGTTATGCGATTAGCGATTCAGCACCTTTTTTCGAGTTTTGCTGAAGCTGCCACAAGGACGCGTAGCTTCCGTCTCGCTCCAGTAACTGATAGTGTGAACCCGTTTCGACAACTTCTCCCTTATCAAGTACGATAATCTGATCGGCGTCCATAATGGTTGACAGGCGATGCGCAATGACCAGAGTGGTGCGCTGCCTGGCGATATCATTCAGCGCCAGTTGAATGGCTTCTTCTGATTTGGAGTCGAGCGCTGAAGTTGCCTCATCAAGCAGAAGAATGGGTGGGTTTTTAAGAATTGTTCTGGCAATTGCAATTCGCTGTTTTTCACCGCCTGATAATTTTAATCCACGTTCGCCGACTTCAGTTTGGTATCCATCAGGGAGTGATTCAATAAAATCATGCATGTAGGCATGTTTTGCCGCGTGTCGAATTTCATCATGGGAAGCATCGGGTTTGCCATATCGAATATTAAATTCGATAGTGTCGTTAAAAAGCACAGTGTCTTGCGGGACAACGCCGATATTTTTTCGCAGGCTGGCGAGCGTAACATCCCTGATATCCTGTCCATCGATCAGGATCTGGCCAGCCGTGACCTCATAAAATCGAAATATCAAGCGGGCGATGGTTGATTTTCCGGCACCGCTATGGCCGACAATTGCAATCTTCTGACCGCCTGGGACAATAAAACTCACGTCCGTTAATATCGGGCGATTCATTTTATAGGCAAATCTGACCTTGGAAAATTCAATTCTGGCGTCTGAAATTTTAAGCGGTCTTGCATCTTCCTTATCGGTAATCTCTTTTTCAACATCAAGGATTGAGAACATGCGGCTTATATCTACAAGCGAGTTTTGCAGCGTCCTGAAAACGTAGCCCAGAAAATTCAGCGGCACATAAAGCTGCAACAAAAACGCGTTGACCAGCACGAAATCTCCCAAGGTCATTTTGCCGTTTACAACGTTCTGACCGGCCATCACCATCAGTAACGTCAGCCCGACAGCAATGATGGTCGCCTGGCCAATATTTAACACGGCAAGAGATGCCTCGCTGTTATAGGTGGCCTGTTGCCAGTTTTTGAGGTTGTTGTTGTAACGCTCGGTTTCCAGCTGTTCATTATTAAAGTATTTAACTGTCTCGTAATTGATCAGTGCGTCTATCGCAGTCGTGTTTGCCCTCGATTCGGTCTCATTCATGCGTTTTCGAAATTTCAGGCGCCAGTTGGAAATCGAGTAGGTAAAAATTCCGTAACCGACGATTGTCAGCAGGGTCACGATGACAAATCTGGGCTCGTATCGGACAAATAAGATAATGCAGACAACGGTGAGTTCGAACAGTGTTGGAAATATGCTGAAAATCATGACCCGCAGCAGTTCATTAACGGCGCGGCCGCCCCTGTCAATATCGCGGGACAAGCCACCGGTTTTTCGCTGCAGGTGATAGCCGAGTGACAGATGCTGCAGGTGTTCAAACACTGTCAGCGTTATCGTTCGGATGGATTTAAGCGCGGCTTTTGCAAAAACCAGATCACGCAGCTGATTAAACAGTGAATTTATAAATCGCAGACCGCCGTAGATCAATAGCAGTAATAATGGCAACTGTATCGCAACCTGACCTGCTGTCGGTTTTTCCAGCTGGTCAACGATATCCTTGAGAATTAGCGGAACCGCAATAGTTGCAAGTTTGGCTAATATCATCAGCAGTAACGCCAATCCGATTCGCCAGCGAAAAGCCCAGAGATAACCGAGCAGGGTTTTAACTGTACGGTAAGGTGCGTATAAAGGCAGCGTGTGATCATCCGTCATCGCGATAATATGATGCTAATTCGTTAAATAAACAAGTCAGATCGTTACCGCTTGCAGCGCTAACGCAATCTCGGTGCTCCTGAAACAGTGACGGACAGCATCAACAGTGCATCTTTTATATTCAACAGGTGCGAGATCTCAGCACGGCAGGTTTTTTGCGGATTTTCCGGATTACCCTGTAACCGAGCAGTAAAATCAAAACCACCGCGTAAATAAGGGGCTGGGTATAGTCGGCCTTAACGAGCCAGATAAAGTGAACCACGGCGGCAACGGCGCTAACATAGACAAGACGATGAAGGCGCTGCCAGCGTTTTCCACCAAGTCGCTTGATCCAGCCGTTGGTTGAAGTTATCGCCAGCGGGATCATCAGCACAACGGCAAGCATTCCGGCAAAAACAAATTTTTTCTCCACCGTATCGCGCCAGATCTCCGGCCAATCGAAAAACTGATCAAATACGATATAAACGCTTAAATGGCACAATGCATAGAAAAATGCGAATAAACCCAGCATACGCCTGAATTTGATCAGATCCGTAAGCTTGAATAATGTTCTGAAGGGGGTAATACTCAGGGTCAGCAATAAAAATCTTAAGGCCCACTGACCGCTCACCTCGGTCATGGCCTCAACCGGGTCACCGGCAATTGATGCCGTAAGCACACCATGAGCCACCCCGGCCAGCGGCAAGAGACAGACCATGAACAGCAGCGATTTTAGCCAGCGCAGTGCTGCCGGTGAAACGGGTCTGATCACAGGATTTAAAAGTGTCTGCTTAAATCCATGCCGCTGTATAAATCAGCAACGTGATCACCATAGCCATTGAACATTAAAGTTGGTTGTTTAAATAGTTCGCCGATTTTACGCTCCTTTGCCTGTGACCAGCGCGGATGATCCACCTCAGGATTGACATTTGCATAAAAGCCGTACTCAGACGGTGCCTGAAGGTTCCAGGTATTTTGTGGCTGCTGCTCGGTGAAACGAATGCTGACGATTGACTTGATGCCCTTGAAGCCATATTTCCAGGGCACCGTTAAACGCAGCGGCGCACCGTTTTGTCCAGGCAGGTACTCGCCGTACAACCCGACCGTCAAAATGGTCAGGGGATGCATCGCCTCATCCATGCGCAGTCCCTCGCGGTAGGGCCAGTCCAGCGTTCCCCCCAAAAAACCTGGCTTTTGGCCGGGCATTCTTTGCGGATCATGCAGCGTCTCAAACTCGATGAACTTCGCATTAGCCGTTGGCTCGCTGGCTTTTATCAGTTTGCCCAATTCGAAGCCAATCCAGGGAACAACCATTGACCAGGCTTCGACGCAACGATGTCGGTAAATGCGTTCTTCAGACGGGAACTTGCTGATTAATTCATCTATATCCCACTGTCTGGGCTTATTGCATTCGCCCGCCACGCTGATTGTCCATGGGCGTGCCATGAAGTTTTTTGCAAGTTCAGCGGGTCGATGTTTATCTGTGGAAAACTCATAAAAATTATTATAGGTTGTTACAGATTCATAATCGGTTAATTTTTCATCGCTGGAATAAAGGCTGCCGGGAGCATCTGCAAAAGGTTTCGGAAACGGGCTTTCACTTTGTAGTGCTGCCCAACTGCTTGTCATGTTTAAACCCAGAGCCAGTGCTGCACCACCCATAATAAATTCACGCCGGTTACGGTAGACGCATTTCGGGGTGATTTCACTGGATTTTATTTCCGGTAGCCGTTTTTTTGCAATCAACATATCCATTTACCCAATGTTTAGTTCTGTATATAGACTGATTGGGTATTATATAGTTCAATCATATAAACATCAGTGCGTTAACGCGCTGAATTCGACCTGTAAGCGGAAAGTTAGTTTAAAATTTATAAGTTACTATAAGATTCTTAATTGTTTACTAATCGTCATAAATATCGTCAGAATATGTTGAAATACATCGTCATATCAGTAATTATCACTAGTTTAGTGATTGTGGCAGGTTTATTTTTACTAGGCCATTCCTCCCGGAATCAGCAGGCGAAGCTGCCTGTAGCTGGGGCGTTGGCGCCTTGTCCGGCGACTAAGAATTGCGTATGCAGTGAATATCCTAATGATCAGGCACACTTTATAAAAGCCATAGATTTATCGAAAAAGGCACAAATCACTGACCTGAGCCTGGCTGCAGCGATAGTTACCAAGATGGAAGGTAAGATTGTCGTGCAAAAAAAAGAGTATTTATCGGCTACTTTTAAATCAAGGGTATTTGGTTTCATAGATGATTTTGAACTCAGGCTGGACCGTTTAAATAAAAAGCTGCACTTACGTTCGGCATCCCGGGTCGGACGTTCGGACCTGGGTAAAAATAAATCCAGAGCAGAGCAGTTCAAAAAAGAATTTCTGTCACGATTTTAATCAACTGTAGATTTCTGGAGTATGATAAGGATGGTTAGTCATGGATAAAAGTTACATAAAATGGCAGGATAGCGCATAAAGATGGCAAATAAAATATTAGTTCTATTTGCGCATCCGGCCATA
>JAHEKD010000047.1 GCA_024638545.1 Gammaproteobacteria bacterium | reverse complement strand
GATTCGGAAGATCGATTCAATAACTCGTTTAAAGCAGAACCCAGCAGCATAAATTGCCCAACCCTATGACCCGCCCGCCGGTTTCGATCTATCTGACCCCTTAAGATCGGAAACAGGTCCGGCCTTCTCTGAATTTCATCAATAATAATGAGTCGATCAGCATATTGATCAAAGTAATAACCTGGATCATCTAACTTTTGTATATCTCTGGGATCTTCAAGGTCGATATAGGTACTGCTGATATCCGAAGCAATCTCTTTAGCCAGCGTTGTTTTACCCACTTGCCTCGGACCAAGAATTGCAACTGCAGCCGATTTCCCAAGCTGTTTTTGTATTTTTATCCTAAGTGATCGCTTTAACATCATTGCAAATATACTATATCATGGAATATTTACAATGATTTAACTCGGATAATTTGACAGATTCTTAACGTTTTCTGCAATATATTTACCTGTAGGTGTCGAATTATCGATTATGCCGCGAGCGGGAGCTGTACCAACCCGCGACAATGTGACTGCCATTGGAAATCATCAATCCTGGCGTGCGACGTCACGGATTCGCCAGCGACTTCGGCAGGTGTATCTCCGTTAAGTGAAGCGTGAACGCGTTCCTCATTGTAATATTGCTGGAACTCACCAAGATTTCCCTCCAGATCATGCGTATTCCAGAACAGAATATGATCAAGAAATCCTTTGCAAATGGTGCCTATTAAGCGTTCGACAAAAGGATGAGATACTGGAACACAGGGGACCGTCTTGATTTCGTTAATATTAAGCGCGCGCAAGTTCGCTTGCCACCGGTGATCCTCGGAAGATAGTTACGGATAAATTACGAAGTTATAGGGTTGCACATTGAGACGTTTTTCCTTATACAATGCATGACACATTACAATATACCAATAATCGCGCCGAACTTTCCCATCAGCCGACACGTGTGCGCGAGCATGGAATGCGGTGGTTCAAATCTACGAAACAGGCGCAATGTTTCTTGAGCATTCATGCAGCTGTCTACAATCTATTCAAATTATATTGTCTTAATTATTCATTTTTTACTGAAAGAATTATAATACGGATGATCATTGTTTTAAACGGTTATGGTTTTGATCCGGCTTCCGTCACGTGAGCTGACCAGGTCAAGACGCAGACTCATTTGTTCTTTTAATTCACTCACATGGGAAATGATTCCCACCATTCGACCACTGGCCTGAAGGTCAATCAATGTTCGGATAGCCAAATCAAGCGATTCGGTATCAAGACTGCCAAAACCTTCGTCTATAAAAAGCGTGTCCAGTTTAATGCCACCGGCGTAGGACTGCACCACATCTGACAGGCCCAGTGCCAGGGACAAGGCCGCCAGAAAGGACTCACCGCCTGACAGTGTTGCAACTGAACGGGATTTACCGGTGTAACTGTCATCAACCTCAAGGTCCAGACCGGATGCCTTGTTGCCTTTTGTTCTATCTTCCTTGCGTACCAGCCGATAACGACCGTTGCTCATTCGATTGAGCCGCTGCGAGGCCTGGATAAGCACATCATCGAGTAACACACTCAAAACAAAACGCTGCAGACTGATTTTATTACCCGTCTGGCCATTGGCCACATCGCTGAGCGTTCCATACACGGCATAGTCTGCCTGCAATTGTGCACTTTTTATCTGCGCACTGGCCAGCTTTGATTTTATCGTTTTTAACTGATTGTTGCGTTGATCCAGTTTTCTCCACCGGTTTTCTGCCTGCTGAAACAAGTTCTTTTTCTCAGTCAATTGCTGATCTATGACTTCCATATCCGGCACTGACTGATTGGCAAGTTCAGTTTTTTGCTGTTCCAGTGCGCCTTTTAGTTCAGCTAATTGTGCATGATAGGTTTCGATCTCAGTTTTAAGGTCAAGCTGTTTTTCTTCAGACAACAGTGCCTGCTCAAAAACTTCGAAATTCTCAAACGCACTTTGCTTCAGCGCACTGTTCCAGTTTTGTTCAGCCTGCATGCATTGCTCTGCAAGCTCTGTGTGTTGGGCATTAAGTCCTTCAATCTGCGTAGTCATTTTATTTTGTTGTGCACGCTTTTGATCGTGTTGTGACTCTGCATTTTTAAGCGAATTCGTTATCTCTTCTATTCGTGTGTTCAGCAGGTTCAATGCATCGCTTAAAGCGTGAGGCTGTCGATATATTTTTGGAACCTGCTGCTTAAAATGCTCCACATGAGAACTGGCCCTGATAACGTGTTCATTATCACTGTTTGTCCTGGCTTGCAAAACTGACAGTTCACCGTCCAGTTCACTGAGTTGGCGCTTACATTCAGCTACATGCTCATTTATATTATTGAGGTTTGATTGCTGTTCCAACAAGCGGTTGATTTCTGCCTGCATGTGATCAACAGATTTTGATAAATCATCCAGTGGTTGTTCGGCGAGTTCCTCCAATGTCTGTTCCAGTTTTTCGATTTCATTGCCTTTGGCTGAAGACGTGTTTGATACCTGGTTCAAATCATCCCCGGCTTTTTGCATCAGACCACGCGCTGTTTCCATTACAGCGCGTGCCTTTTCGACATCATCTTTAGTGAAAATGCTGGAACTGCCAGTCAAGCTGGCTGGTGCGGGATGGTCTTTACTTCCGCATACAGGACACGGCTCATTCTCATCGAGTTCCTGTGCGAGCAATGCTGCCTGGGAGGAATACCAGGACAGCTCGGCCTGCCTAACTGCTTTTTCTGTTATCTCAAACGCCGTGGTTTTGAATTCAAGATTTGAATGAAGCCGGGTTTCGCGTTGTTGTAGCTGGTTGTATTCGATTCGCAGGTTTTCCAAAGCTTTACGCTGGTCCAGCCTAGAACGTTGCTTTTCAAGTTCAAATTGCCTGGGTGCCAGCGACTCAAGATCACGTCCTGTTTTTTCCAGTGCGGTTTCATGTCTGCCCAGGGTTTTTTGAAGTTCCTGTTGTTTTGATTTCTTGGATTCCAATGCCTCCTGGCTGGTCCGCAGCGCTTTTTGGCACTCAACCAGGTTTAACCTGGCGTTTTCGAGTTTGCTGATATGGCCTTCATATTGCTGCAGCTCAATTCGCTGTCGCTTGAGATCATCAACCTCAGCGTATGCCTGTTTAGCCTGGGAAAGATTGTCTTGTGCGTCATTGTATTGTTGTGTGGCTGACTTAAGGTCTTTATCACTTTGGGCAATACGGTGTTTAAGCTTGTCAAGGGCCTGTGCACGTGATTGCTGCGTATCGTAAAGATGGCGTATCTTTTGTGCGTTTACTGCGTTATTAAGTTTTTGCTGTTTTTGTTTGATTTCAGGCTCATTTGCAGATTTGCTAATGAAAGCATTTTCTGTGCGGCGCAATCTGTCAAACCTGCTGATCAGGTCGCGAGCCTGTTCTTTCGCTTTAATCGCTTCAAGCTGCTGTGCTTGTGCATGATTTTTATTTGTCAGCGCCTTGGCCAGTTCAGGTTTTAACTGCTTTAGTTCATTTTCTATCTGTTCTTCGCTATCCAGTTCTGCGCTGTGCAATATGCCCTTGATCTGGTTATTGTGCTGATCGACGGATTTTCTAATCCCTGCTGCGTTGCTTTTCAGCTCATCTTCTATACGCTTATAAATTTGAGTTTGAAACAACTGGCTGAATATCTGCTCGCGCTGCTTTGAATCTGCCATGAGCAATTCACGAAATTTACCCTGGGGCAACACCATGACCTGGCGAAACTGCTCCACGTCCAGACCGATCAGGGCTTTAATTTCGTTTGTCGCCTCATTGACTTTCTGGGAGACAATTAAAACGCCTTCAGGTGACCCATCGAGGTGCCAAAGCTGCGCTTCAGCCTGTTGAGTGGTAGTTCCTTCTCCACGACTTTTAGGTCGTTCCTGAACAGGTACCCTGCGAATGCGATAGCGCTTGTTTCCTAAACTAAAATCAAGGCAAACTTCGGTGAGCACATCAGCATCAGCATTATCACATCTCATTTGTGAGGGTTCACGCTCAGCCCCGGTGGTTTGCCCATAGAGCGCAAAACAAATGGCATCCAGTATTGAGCTTTTTCCAGCCCCTGTTGGGCCATTAATAAGAAATAGCGGGTTTGTGCCCAATTCGGAAAAATCTATGACCTCTGTCCCTGCAAATGGACCGAATGCCTGCAGGTTTAGTTTTAGGGGTCTCATTCGACTTCTTCCTGGTTTCTATGAAGCTTCTCAATGGTCTTACGAATCGCCTCATCTTGCTGACTGGTTAATTCATGCCCTGAGACTTGTTCAAAAAAGTCCCGGAACATTTCAAGTTCACCCCGCTTCAGCTTTTCACGATTGATTGGATTATCAGCGCTCTGAAGCATACCCGGTTTTTCAAGGTGCAATACATTTGGGTAGACGTCCCGTAATCGGCTCATGGGATCAAGAATTGCGTGACGATCTGTCAATCTGATCATCAGGTAATCATCACTGTTGGGATCAACTTTACCCTGTTCAAGAATTGTATTTATCTCACCTTCAATAATTCGCATATCTCGAAGCGGCGTTAGCGGCAAGTGCTTTGTTGATTTAAGCCCGGAATTATCTATTTCCACTAACGTCACACCTTTATTTTGGTGCTGCTCAGAAAAGCTGTATTTAAGAATAGAACCGGAATAACGGATGTGCTCTTCACCTTTAAACTGCGGGCTATGCAAGTGGCCAAGCGCGACATAATCAAACACAGTAAACGGTTTGTAACTGACCTTATCTGCTCCGCCAATGGATAGTGGACGCTCAGAATCAGATTCTTCACCGCCCTCTACAAAACAATGCCCAATCAGCACATTTGCGTTTTTTTTGGATGCATTTTTTTTGGACATCGTTGAGGTGATCATCTCGACTAAATAGGCATTTGCTTCATCAAAGCTGGATACCTCTACACCAAAGTGATTGCGTACCGTCTGGGGATTATGATACGGAATACCATAAAAACAGACATCGCCTTCGTCCCCACTCACGATAACAGGTTTAACAATCTGATCGAGATCACCAATGATATAAAGCCCTGCCTGACTCAGCTGCCTGGAACCAAAATTCAAGCGCTGAGCGCTATCATGATTGCCGGGGATCATAATGACGGGTATACCCATATCCATACAAATTTGACTAAGCACCTGATCAAGCAACTCCACTGAAGATGAAGGTGGAACCGAACGGTCGTAAACATCGCCTGCAATGATGACGGCATCAATTGCTTCACTTTCTAAATAGCCTAAGAGCTGATCAAGCACATGGCGTTGATCTTCCAGCAAGGAAATATTGTGAAATAGCCGACCGATATGCCAGTCTGCTGTATGCAGGAATTTCATGTGTATTTATTTGATGTTACTTTTTACATAATTTTGATTTTGACCTGAATACTGTCTGAGTATCAGATTTTGAGCAAGCAATATCTACGGTGCATTGATGATTATGCTATATAAATATAGTATATATTTCTAATTATGCTATATTTATATAGTGTCTTAATAAAACTATTACTTTATATTTATAGCACAATGAAAGAAATTCTCCAAAATCAATACCGTAATAAATTTGCTGAACTTGGCTCTTTTAAAGGCATAAAGCGTCCTAAGGAGGGTTGGATTCGCACATTGCGCAAAGCATTGGGCATGAGTAGCCTTCAGCTCGCAGATCGATTGGGTGTCTCTACACCTCGAGCGACCCAGATGGAACGTATGGAAGTGGAGGACCGGATCACATTAAAACAATTGCGTCGTGTGGCAGATAGTCTGGATTGCGAGCTTGTTTATGCCTTGGTTCCCAGAACATCAATTGATTCGATGATTGAAAAGCAGGCCAGAAACAAAGCTCGAGATCTGGTGATGAAAGCAGATATCCAGATGAAGCTGGAAGCACAACAGCTTTCGGATGAAGCCCTTAAAACTCAGGTCAAACATGAAATCGAGCGATTGATTCGTGATATGCCGCGGGACTTGTGGAATGCGAATAATCCTGGCGATGTCTAATGGTGGAATATCCAGAAGGTGCTACACCCCTTGATCCTGATGAAATGGAAGGACTTAAGTTTCCCCATGTCGAAACTCGGATCGAGCTTGACCAACTGGAACAGCAGAATATTCAGGATGGCCTGAAATGGTTATCTCGTCAACGCAGCTATAACAAACTACTGAATGAGGGATTTTTATTAGAACTTCATCAAAAACTCTTTGGAGCAGTTTGGGATTGGGCGGGTAAATACAGGCGGACAGGTAAAAATATAGGTGTCGGCCCGGTGAATATCAGCACTGAAGTTCGAAACCTTCTGGATGATGCGAAATACTGGATTGATCACCAGGCTTATTCGCGAGAAGAATTTGCTGCTCGATTGCATCATCGGCTGGTTCAGATTCATCCTTTCTCAAATGGAAATGGCCGGCATGCGCGTGTCTTCACCGATGCGGTTCTTGAGTATCAACTTAGTCAAAAGCCAGTAAACTGGAGTACTGATGAGTCAATTAATGATGAGACACATCGTCAAAACTATATAAAGGCACTTCGTACAGCTGATGATGGTGATTATCAACTAATGATTGATTTTATATCCAGAAAATAAATTTATCCCAGAATACGAATGTAGTTCTGATATTGAAATACCCTGTTCC
This sequence comes from Gammaproteobacteria bacterium, assembly GCA_024638545.1. Taxonomy (GTDB): domain Bacteria; phylum Pseudomonadota; class Gammaproteobacteria; order Arenicellales; family JAHEKD01; genus JAHEKD01. Next base: position 3,182 of record JAHEKD010000047.1, on the reverse strand, counting down.
GGTTTTTATCACCAATTTGCTTAAGAATTCCACACTGTTGAAGAATTTGAATTGCTTTAGTGGCAGTAGGCTTGGTGGTTTCCAGCAGCTGTGTCACCATTTGCATCGATACTACCGGGTTCTCGGGTAATTTCTCAAAAAGTTGAATAGCCGGAACGGTCACATTATTTTGGTAATGTAACACTTGCCGATCATGATTAACTTGTTTGTGTAAAAAAGTTGCTGTCTTTGCTGCGTTAGATGCAACGTCTGCAACCCCTTCAAGAAAAAAACTAAACCAGCCAGACCAATCTCCTTCTGTTCTGACTTTTTCAAGACAGGTGTAGTATTCAGACTGATGAGCTTTGAAATAATGACTCAGATACAGTAATGGACTGCGTAAAAGTTCCCAGTGTGCCAGCAATAGTGTAATTAACATTCTGCCAATTCTGCCATTTCCATCTAGATAAGGATGGATTGTTTCAAATTGTACATGGCAAGCCGCAATGCGCAGCATAGGATGCAAAGCATCGTTCTGATGCCAATATTTCTCAAGACTTCCTAACAAGTTAGTCAATTCGGTGTGAGGTGGTGGCACAAATCGAGCATTCCCTGGACGTGTACCACCTATCCAGTTCTGTGACTTTCTGATTTGTCCAGGTTGCTTAGTGGCTCCCCTCACGCCTTGCATCAGTCGTCGATGACACTGATTCAACAATCGCATTGATAATGGTAGACCCCGTGGTTTATTTAATTCATCAAATGCATAATTAATTGCTCTGACATAATTGGTCACTTCTACAACATCATCAATTGACGATGTTTCAACCTGATGTAGCCTTTCATGTGAAAAAACATCGACCAGAGTTGCTTGTGTGCCTTCAATTTCTGAGGAGAGTAACGCTTCTTTTCTGACAAAAGCATAAATAAACCAATTGACAGACGGGATCATCTCACCTGCAATATTCAATTTTTCAAGCGATGTTTCCGCTGACTTTAATAATACGCTGATGGCTTCAAGGGTTTTACTATTTATAGTTGGCGGCAAATTGGCTGGCACAAACGCTTTTACTATTTCGCCTGCTACACTGCTTGTTACATATTGTCCCGTTTTTTTCATAGTAAAGTATTATTTACTAAACAAACCCACAAGTAAAGCATGCTTTACTAAAACTAGATTGTAGTAAAGCTGACTTTCACAGCGAAAGGTAAGATGAATTTCCGCTATCTTACTAACCAGTTCTTCACTGCGAAGATGTGTGTAGCGCTTCAGCATCTGCATGGATTTGTGGCCGGTGATGGAGGCGACTTCCTGATCGGTTAGGCCGGCTTCAACGAAACGGCTGGTGGCTTCGTGGCGCAGGTCGTGGAGTCTTAGGTTGGTGATTTCAGCGCGTTTAAGTGCTTCGGCCCACATTCGGTTTGTGGTGTAGGGTCTGCGTTTGCCGTCTCTGCCGGGCTCGCCGAAGAAGAGTAGATCTGAATCGATGGGTCTGACGGGGTGGTTTAGTGCTTGTCTGAATGTTTCTGCTGCTTTGTTGGTCAGGGGGACGGTTCGGACTTCGTTGTTTTTGGTGTCGGGCAGGAAGACGGTGCTTCTTACCAGGTTTACCTGACTTCGTGTGAGTGAAATGATTTCGCCGTGGCGCATGGCTGTGTAGAGCGCTATTCTGACAATCCAGCCCAGGAACGGATTGCTGTGCTGATCGCAGGCTCTGAGTAATCGGTCTTCCTCGTCACCTACCAGTCTGCGGTTCCTTCCTTCTGCTGGACTGGGTTTTCTGACATTCAGGACTGGATTGGCGACTAACCCCAATCGCCATTCCTGGATAGCGATGGTGAATAAATGGCTGAGCAAGGCCAATTCGAGTCGGATTGTCGTGGCGCTTTTGCCTTCATCAATTCGTTTGTCTCGATAATTGGCAATAATCTCAGTGTTGAGTGCTGCAAGGCTGTAGCGGCCCAACTCTTTTTTAAGCTGCTCTGCGCGGATATGCTCAGAACTTTGGGTTTTTGGTTTTTTGGTTGGGGTGACTTCTTTTAAGTAGCGATTAAGTGCCGGGGTAGGGTCAATTTCTCTGAGCGGCTTCTGGGAACAAATATTCCCCTTATTATTTCATCTTCAGTGGTGCGTGCCCAATTCTCGGCATCACGCTTGGTGCGGAATGTTTTGGAGACTTTGGGCCAACCCTGTCTACGGATAATCGCTTTCCATCTTCCGGAGTCAGTCTTGGTAATTGTGGCCATTATAGGTTCAGTTTGCTAAATCTAACATCGTCCATTTAGCACATTACTGAGTTTCAATGTATTCCTGTGCAGCTTTATCCAGTGCTTGTTCCGCAAACTCATTCATACTTTTTGCCCGGCTTAATTCTGTCGCCAAAGAAAGTTTAGCGTGTACGGATGGACTCACTCGCAGCATTAATTTTCCTGAAAATTCCTTTTGAGGTGATTTATTAATTTTTTTGCAGTGAGCCAGGTAATCATCCACTGCTTCAATAAATGCTGATTTCAAACCAGCAACTGTATCTGCTTCAAATGTAATAATGTCACTTATCCCGGCCAAACGTCCAACAAAAACATCACTGTCCGCCTCATATTGAACGATTGCATGGTAGCCTCTGTAATTTAAATTATTCATGGTGTAACACCTGTTAATTCCAAAAATTCACGCGCAATGCGTACCATATACGGTTTAGCTTCCTTCTGAGGATGTGGTCGGTGAAATGCAACAGTATGACCTTCATAATCAAATTTCACTCTTGAACCAGCACCGTCTGTAACCGTACACCCGATAGCAATAAACATCGATTCGATTCTGGCCCACTCCAGGTTTATTGGTGTGGGTGATGAAAATATCGCTTTGAGCGTTTTCCGATGTTTGCTATTCACTTTTTAATGATATTAAAATTTGCCATCACCTGCAATCATTTTTTGATTGCATACTATTTTTTAATTGCTGTTATAGCCTTCGTATCTGGTCACATATAAATCGTTTTAAATTACGCACAATAAAAGATATATATACGGTTTGCTAGAGAAAATATTACACAAGTTATTGTTTTTATTGAGTAAATTTGGTGGGCCCGGTAGGACTTGAACCTACGACCAATGGATTATGAGTTGAGATTTTAACACCTAAGTTATTGATAAATAAGGAAAAGTAGAAATAAGTGAAAGTAGTGGGTACACTTTTAAAATCA